>NZ_CAQLEL010000023.1:0-8575 GCF_948826705.1 uncultured Ligilactobacillus sp. | reverse complement strand
TGTTACAAAGACTAATGGGAAAACTGATGCTAATGAACCCGCCATTTCAGTCAATAAGACGATCGCTGTAAATGGAGCTTTTTCGATCGCTCCAAAATAAGCCGCCATCGAGATCAAGACCAACCCCAAGACTTGACTGTGCGCAAGCCACCCAGCATTTACCCCCAACAACCCTGCAAAGCATCCGATCACAGCACCTAAAGCCAAGATCGGCATAAAGATACCACCTGGGACCGAAGCACCATAAGATATCATGGAAAAAATAAACCGCACGATAAAAAAGAGCACGAGCAACTTCAAAATTGCACGTGGGTCAGTCGTCGTTAAACTCATGTCCGTCACATAACTGATAAAATCATGACTCCCACCTAAGAGCTTAGCATTCCACAAACCCAAAGGGATAGTCAATAATAATGGGACCAAGCTGTGATAACGCTGAGGTAAGAAGCTTAGCTTGCTATACAAATAACGTTGCTCTAACAAAACATATTGATAGCCATATGCTAAGATACCGATAATAATGCCCAAGATGAACAAAAATACATAATTAGGCTCACCCGCAAATGGTGTGATGTACATTGGTAAACTAGGCTGTTGACCTAATAAGACCAAAGTCATCAGATCGGCACTCAAAGCTGCTGCTAAAGCCGTCAACCAGATCCGTGGTTTAAAAGTCGTTGTGATCTCCTCGACCATAAATAATACCCCAGCTAATGGTGCACTAAATGCAGCTGCTAGACCCGCTGCTACTCCGGCCAATAGCAATGTCTGCTGATCTTTTTTAGAAGTTTTAAAAACATCCTCTGCCAAGCCTTGCCCTACACAAGCCCCCATTTGGATACATGGGCCTTCACGTCCAAGAAACAACCCAGGACATATTGCTAACAGACCACCAACAAATTTACGCCACAAGATCTGCCATGGTGCATAACTATTTTGCCCCAGTAAGATCGCTTCGACTTGGGGGACCCCTGAACCGACTAAGTTATTCAGATCATACTTGAGGATCTTGCCTAATAACCAGCTGATCGCCACTAAGAATAGTACATAAACGAGCACATAGCCCAAATGTCTCTCAAGATATGGATACCACCAAAATAATAATTGCAATGTATGATCGATGATCCACCGAAAACAACTGACGATCCCACCCGTTATCAGGCCCACGACCGCTCCTTGAACGATCAGGTTCAAATAGTTCATGGAAAATGGTCGCCCCAATACATCTTTTGCTCTAGCTACCAAATCAGCACATCCCTTCAGGTCAAACACTTTATCTATCATAACATTCTTATCGCAGTTTATCACATGTTTAATCTTTCATTAAATTCCTAAAATGCTTGACCTAGTGTGCCTGACTTCGCTATATCGTCCCAAATGAATACCTTTTCTAAATTAAAAACTAGAACAATATTTTTTTATTTTATAATCTTTATAGACTGCATCCGTTCAATATGCGATAATTCTTTACGTTATGCTATTTTACAATAGCATTAGGTAAGATAAAGGGGATCTTTTAATTATGAAACATTGTGCCCTATATCTGGGCTATTTTATCGCGTTACTCGCACTCCTATTACTACTTTGGTGTGCATATTATTCGTACACGCATACAGGAACGCACCATTTCGTTGAGATCGGACTAGAAGATGATGCTTTTGACGATCCATACGATAGCAACTTTTCAGTCGAGTATAATTGATTCAAAAATAAAAGGGCTACTGGTAGCATCCAGTAGTCCTTTTATTGCTATTTATGACTTTCAATATAGTTAAAAGCTTCTTGACCGGCGATACCACCATCGCCAACTGCGGTCGTGATCTGACGTAGTGTCTTTTGCCGAACATCCCCGATCGCATAGATCCCAGGAATGGTAGTTTCCATCTTATCGTTTGTCACGATCCAACCTTTGTCATCCGTGATCCCAAGGCCTTGGAACGGAGCTGTCATTGGGATCGAACCAACATAGATAAAGACACCATCTGCTGGGATCGTCGTTATTTCACCCGTCTTGACATTTTTAGCCTTGACCCCGGTAACTTTTTGCTCGTCACCTTGGATCTCTTCAACTACAGTATCCCAAGTAAATTTGATCTTATCATTTTTAAAAGCGCGTTCTTGCAAGATCTTTTGAGCACGTAAACTATCACGTCGGTGGACAACATTCACGCTTGAAGTAAGATTAGCTAAATACATCCCTTCTTCAACCGCTGAATCACCACCACCGATCACGACAACATCACGGTTTTTATAAAAGGCACCATCGCAGACAGCACAGTATGATACACCACGACCACCATATTGTTCTTCGCCAGGTACACCTAACTTGCGACTTTCCGAACCAGTAGCAATGATCACCACTGGGGCTTCTAATTCGCCACTATCTGTCTTAACGAGCTTCGTCTTTTCATCGATCACTTCGATCTTTTCAACATTACCATAGACAAATTCAGCACCAAAATTAGTTGCACTTTGATACATTTCTTCAGAAAGATCTGGTCCCATGATCGTTTTAAAACCAGGGTAGTTTTCGATCTCAGCAGTGTTGTTCATATTACCACCATAAACACCACGATCAAGCATCGCTACTTTTAAATTTGCACGTGATGCATAAAGAGCTGCCGTCATACCGCCTGGCCCTGCCCCGATCACGATCACATCATACTTATCTGCCATCTGCTATCCTCCATTAATTAAGCTAAATGTTTTTCTAAAGCTTGTTTCAATTGGTCTTTCATATGGACACCAACCAATTGGTCCACAACTTGACCATCTTTTTTGATCAATAAAGTTGGGATCGACATGATACCAAAACCTTGAGCTGTCTTAGGATTAGCATCAACATCTAACTTGCCGATCGTTACCTTGTCGCCCATTTCAGCAGCTAATTGCTCGATGATCGGGGCTTGCATCCGACATGGACCACACCAAGTTGCCCAAAAGTCGATCAAGACAACACCTTTATTTGTTTCTGTTTCAAAATTTTCATCTGTAAATACTTTAACCATTTTTATTACCTCATGACCACAAAATCTATTCAACTACTTGATTGAATAACTAAACTATATCACGCTTTTTTGTTTAGCGCAACCATTTTAACTTACTTTTCTTTAGTTATCCAATCATAGTAACTATGATTCAAACTATAGGCTCGATATCCTTTATCATGGAGCAAGCCTGTAGCTAGATCAGCGTATGTACAGAGATTCCCACGACAATATACGATGATCTCACGGTCAGAAGGCAAAAAGCTCAAATGCTCTTCTAGTTGATCAAACGGGATATTCAATGCTCCTTTGATATGCCCAGCTTGATATTCATCAGTTGGACGAACATCTAAAAATAGTGCCTGACGCTGTTGTCTAGCCTGAGACAATGTGATCGTCAAACTACCAGCCCTTTTAGCTAGATCGTCTTGTAAGGTCTGCATTTTTTCCAATTGCTCGCTGCCGACTTGATTAAGACTACTTACCAACTGTGCAACTTGATCTGAGGCCAGAGAATACACGACAAAATTGCCTTCTTTGCGTCGCTTGACTAAACTCGCCTTAAATAAGATCTGTAAATGCCGTGAAGTGTTAGCGACTGACATTTGCGTTTCAGCTGCCAAATTTTCAACCGTCTTTTCACATTGTATCAATAATTCTAAGAGTTCTAGCCGTCGTGCACTCGAAAGACATTTGCCGATCTTAGCCAGTTCAGTATAAAGTTTATTTCTGTATTCTTTAGCTTCATTCGTTTCCATCAACTCACCCCAAACTATTCAATTATATTATTGAATAGTTTAAATGATTTGACCGATATCGTCAAGAATTATCCCAAAAAATAATTTCATTTAATTTTAAAAATATTTACTCATTCTCATTTTTAGTTTAATATATATAAAATTATAAAACTTAAAGCGCCTATTTTAAAACTTTTCTAAAAAATAAACCCACTTTTCTATTTCATTCTTTTTTAAATGTAGTATAATATGGCTAAAATAAAAGTCTGCTCCTAATCAGACAGACTAAGTTTGGGGGAATGCCTATGTTTAGTAAAATCGGTCAACTGATCTTTAATAATGAAGCAGTTGCTAAAACATCAGATTTCACAATGGGTCTTGAGATCGAGATGCATCGCGTTGATGATATGGGAAATCTCAGCCAAGAACCATATCCAGCCGCACTCGGTGATGAAACGACCAATCCTTGGATCACTACAGATTATTTAGAAACGATGTCTGAAGTAGTGACACCACCTGCAGCTTACGCCCTTGATGCGATGCATTATCTTTATGGGATCAATAACGTCTTACGCTCTGCTTTAGCACCAGGTGAATTACTTTGGCCATTATCGATGCCACCTAAATTACCTAAAGATACGAGCCATATTCGCTTAGCTCAATGGGGTCCTGAAAAAGAGGCATATTTAAAAGAGTGGACACGAAGACACCGTTTTGCTGAAGGTACTCCTTGTGGTGCTCACATCAATCTCAGTATTGATCAGCACCTCATCGACTTAGTCTTAAAGAACTTTCCAGAGCGCTTTAAAAATGAACTTGAAGCTAAAAATTATCTCTATGAGATCTTAGCTCAAGGCTTTGTCCGCTATCGTTGGCTGATAACTTACCTCTTTGGTGCTAGTCCGATCGCTGAAAAAAATTATTTTGAAGGTGATTTTAAGCTCAAACATCCAGTTCGAAGCGTGCGCCAAAGTTCTTTTGGCTTTGGGACCAAGTTTGCAGGCGATTATACGAATGTACAAGCCTATGTCGATCGGATCCAGCAAGGTGTCAAAGATAAGATCTTGATCAAGGATTACGAATTCCACGGCTCAGTTCGTTTCAAAGGCAACCCAGTTTTAAGTGAGCTCCCTAAAACTGGCGCCGAATATATCGAATTGCGGATGTTAGACCTTGATCCAAGTAGCTCAGTTGGCATCAGGACCGACACTTTACGTTTCCTTCGCCTACTAGCAAGTTATTTTATCATGAGCCCAGCCCTCAAAAAAAATGAAGTCAATCGTGTTTTAGAGCAAGCTGACAAAATGAATGAAGAAGTTGCTAGCGAAGATCCACGTAGTATTTGTAAATATCAAAACAAAGCACGCGCACTACTCAAGAGTTTAGAACTTTACGCCAATCGGCTCCAACTTGGACCTGAATATCAAGAAATTTTAGATGATCTAGCTGATCGCGTAGAAAATCCACTAACAACACCGAGCGCCCGCCTGTTAAATTATATTAAAGATGATTCTCTAGAAGAATACGCTTTGCGACGCGCTCGCCGTTATCAACGGGCAGCCCAAGATGCGCTCCTCAAATTTGAGGGCTTTGAAGATCGGCAGTACACTGCAGCCGAACTTAAGAAAGCACTCTTTCGTGGTAACTGGGATCCTGATCTGCGCCGTAGTTAATCTTTGCTTTATCTGTAAGAATAATATATGATCTCCTTGGAAGAACAAAATGCGGGGAGATCAATTATTCAGACTCATTTTGTAACCGCTAACAACACTAAGAAAGGAAAAACTATATTTCTTCCTAATAACATAAACCGTTATATTATTTTGCATTTAATATAGTGACACAAAAATATGAAAGCTGTTTCAGTTAAGGACTCTGGTGTTGGGATCGAAATTTCAGAATGCGCTATTCCAACACTTAAACAAGGTGAAGCTTTAGTAAAAATGGAGTATTGTGGTGTTTGTCATACTGACTTACATGTGGCTAATGGTGATTTTGGCAAAGTTCCTGGTCGGATCTTAGGACACGAGGGGATCGGGATCGTCACTGAAGTTGCTGATGATGTAACTTCGCTCAAGGTCGGTGATCGCGTAAGTATTGCCTGGTTCTTCAAAGGCTGTGGTTACTGTGAATACTGTACCACAGGTCGTGAAACACTTTGCCGTAATGTACAAAATGCTGGTTACTCAGTTGATGGCGGCATGAGTGAATACGCTGTCGTTGTGGCAGATTATGCCGTCAAAGTTCCTGAAGGGCTCGATCCAGCACAAGCTAGTTCTGTCACTTGTGCTGGGGTAACAACTTACAAAGCACTTAAAGAAGCAGATGCAGCCCCTGGTAAATGGATCGCGATCTACGGCGCTGGTGGTTTAGGTAACTTAGCTATTCAATATGCTAAGAAGGTCTTTAACGCCAAAGTTGTTGCAGTTGATATCAATGATGACAAATTAGCTTTAGCCAAGAGATCTGGTGCTGATATCGTTATCAACGCTAAAGATACTCCTAATGGCGCAGAAAAGATCCAAGAATTAACTGGTGGTTGTCACGGAGCTGTTGTAACAGCCGTTTCTAAGGTTGCTTTCAATCAAGCCGTTGAAAGTTTACGGGCTGGCGGAACAGTCGTTGCAGTTGGCTTACCATCTGAATATATGGAACTGAGTATCGTTAAAACAGTTTTAGACGGTATCAAAGTCGTAGGTTCATTAGTCGGAACAAGAAAAGATCTAGCTGAAGCCTTTGACTTTGCAGCCCAAGGACTAGTTGTACCAGTTGTTCAAAAACGTCCGGTCGAAGATGCACCAGAAATTTTTGAAGAAATGGAAGCTGGCAAGATCAACGGTCGTATGGTAATTGATTTCACTGAATAAAATAATATTACTCCACAAAAATAGCTCGCTGGATCGACCCACCGAGCTATTTTTTAATTATTCTTATTATTTTTTTGTGCAACTTTAGCTGCACGTTTGATCAGATCAGCGAAAATATTTTGTGAGTCCTGATAATGCTTATAAGTATTTTCAGGATGCCACTGTAAGCCCAAGATCTGATCATTTTCAAGTGATTCGATCGCTTCGGCTACTCCATCATCGGCTTTGGCTACAACACGTACAGACGGTGCGATATCCTTTAAAGCTTGATGATGCCGAGAATTGATATACGGTCGTTTTCCAACGAGCTCATAGAGACGACTATCCGTGATCACATTTGCATGATGAGACGGAAAATTTCCCGGTGCATCTTGCGAATGTTTAACGTAGATGTCTTTATCCTCTGAAAGATCTTGATACAGCGTTCCACCTAAAGCTACATTGATCAGTTGCATACCACGACAGATCCCTAAAATAGCTTTACCTTTTTTAACTGACTGTTTTAATAATGCAATTTCAAAAATATCTCGTTTGCGGTAAGTCATCCCCAACTTCAAATGAGGCTCTTCTCCAAAAAAGGTTGGATCAACATCAAATCCCCCCGCAAAAACGATCCCATCAAACAGATCGATATAATCATCCACAAACTTTGGATCAACACTTGGCAAAATAACTGGTGCTCCTCCTGATTTAACGATCGCTTCGATCGCAGGTCTTGGTGCATAAGGCGCATTACGTTCATTTATTACATTTGTCGCCTCAGTCAAAGTATCTGCTGGTATAGCAATTCTTGGTCGCATGAAATCTCCCCCTTAAAAGTACGTTATGAGAAAAATATCATATTTAGGACTTTAAGTAAAGTTAAACGCCTTAAAAAAATCAAATCATCCTACCAATGATCAAGTCTTAGATTACCGTTTTGCCCATATTCAACTTTAACAAACGGTAAATAAGCTAAGGCATACTCGATCTGTCCTTGATCTCTAACATAACAACTACCTTGGTCACGTAATTCACACATTGCCATTTGGACTTCATAAGGCGTTAAACTTGGACTACGTTGTAAAATATCTTCTACTTGTGCCAATTCATTAAAGTTAAACATCCTACTCATCCTCTCTTATCAGTTGTTGATCGTCTCTTGATCCAGATTTTCTTGCACATCAAATTGTGATTCAAGTTCTTCGCTTGGTCTAGCTTTAAGGCTTGTCTCCATAGCTTCATTGGTTGGCCTGAGCTCAAGATCATCATGTAAAAAATTACCTTCAAAAAAGAATAGTAATGCAAGTAAAATAATAGCTATAATAATGCCCAAAATATTTAAGTAACCGCTCTCATTCAAACGTTGCTTGATCGGTCGTCTAATGGGCTGATCAGGTCGTTTTTTCATTGTTACCACTAGATAAATGTATAGACCGCAAAACTATGCACAGAAAGAATATCGTTTCCTTTTTTAACTATAAACCTTATTAACTACTACAATGACCAGCTATACATTTATCCTTCTCTGATCATTTTAACTACAAACTTATTATATCATTATAATGATTTAAAATAGTATTTTTTTGTTTTGCCCTACTTTATATGAATAAATAAAAAAAGCCATACCTTAATAGTATGACCTTTACACGATCGGGAAAACAGGATTCGAACCTGCGACCCCCTGGTCCCAAACCAGGTGCTCTACCAAGCTGAGCTATTTCCCGATAAAAAATGCACCCAGCAGGAGTCGAACCTGCAACCTTCTGATTCGTAGTCAGACACTCTATCCAGTTGCGCTATGGGTGCATAATATAAAATATTCAGTTAATGCCGAGGACCGGAATCGAACCGGTACGGTGATCACTCACCGCAGGATTTTAAGTCCTGTGCGTCTGCCAGTTCCGCCACCCCGGCGTGATACATTGATCACAAGCGGAAGACGGGATTCGAACCCGCGACCCCCACCATGGCAAGGTGGTGTTCTACCACTGAACTACTTCCG
>NZ_CAQLEL010000022.1:0-3282 GCF_948826705.1 uncultured Ligilactobacillus sp. | reverse complement strand
TGGATAATTACATCAAAAGTACGTTAGACGCCTTAAACGGCATTTTATGGACAGATGACGCACGCATAGTTGATCTACATGCACACAAGTATTACTCCGATGATCCGCATATCGAGATCACGGTGACAGAGTTGTAAGACATGTGGTGGGTGGGAAGTGCAAGACTAATTACAATTTGACACATATTACAGTAAATACCTCCTTTAGATTTTTGATACAACGACAGTTTTGCACTAGGGTCTTACAAATCAGGTCAGTAGTTGCTGAATAAGTGCTACTGATCATTATCGGCTAAGTTTTGCGAGTGGGCTTAGCTGATGAACAATTACAAAAAGACTAACTCAAACATTGCTCAAACACTCGCAGGATCTTAAGCTGATCTGTTTAGATACTCACAACATTAGACAGTAAAGCGCAGGATCACTAGAACTAAATCATAGCCTCACAAAGGACGTCTAAGCGGTTCGAGCCCGCTTGTGGGGCATTTGCCTTGAGCAATAAATAAAACGCATAGGAGAAAAGATTATGGACCAAATTGAGCAAATCGTGAGTGGCTTAATGATGCCAATCAAAAAAGAAGTCAATGACGCTTATTATTATGGGAGACATCCAGAAGATAGCCGAAAGGTGCTAGATGAGCTTGAAACAAAGTTGTCATCTCAATTAGCAAGGCAATATGTTAAAGGTTGGGATGCAGGACGAAAAGCTTTAGTCCAAGAGCTACAGAAAGGGATAGGTGGTCACAAATGAAGAAGGTAGAACCATTATCTTTAGTTGAAAAGTTATTCGTGACGGTGTTCGTGCTAATAGCATTTTATTTCACGGTTACAGGCGATTGGAACTTTGCCTTTTTTACGTTACTTATGGCGATCATTGCATTTATGTGGTTTATCACTAAATGGCTATGCTTCATTGCAGAACTTCTTTTAAACAAGAAGTAGGGTGAAAAAAGCGCAGTGATCACTCACCACGCTCTCCCAATAAAATTCAACAACTCATTATAACATAAGGGAGAGCGAAAACATGGAATTATCAAGTTTATTTCCTGTGGTCGATGAACGTGCGACGGCTAAAAAAGTAAAAAAATTTTTCGAGAAAGATTTTGAAAGATTGTTACGTCTTGCAGATGAGCAAACAAGCTTTTTTCGCTCACCTAATTACGATGGCATGCCTAAATCGCCCAGCACGATCAACGGGCAAGAAGAGTCTGCTATCAAGTACATTACAAGTGACAGCGCTAGAGCAAAAAGTATCTTAAAAGATATCGATGTCGCTATCAATCACTGCAGTAAAACAAATCAGATCATCTTATTTTATCGCTATATTGAATGTTGGCCAGATTGGCGAGTAGCTCAAGAAGTCAAATACAGCACGACACGATATAACGAATTGAAGATCGCAGCGCTAGTAGAGTTTGCTGAGCGTCTGTGCGTACAAGAAAATCGTATCGATTTGAGAGAAATAAAATAATCGAAAAAGTCCGAAAAATCGGGCTTTTTTTGTAAAAACTATTGACTTTTATATGTTAATAACATATAATATAAATATAAGGTTGAGGGAGGTGAGAATTTGAGACCAAGGCGAGAAAAACATAAAAAAGAGTCGCTTATCAAGTTACTATCCGAAATGTCGTTGCAAGTTATTAGCGTGATTGCAACGATAACGACAGCCCTGCAAGGCATCGAATGGATAATAAAAGTTGTTAAGCAACTCCTAAACAAATAAAAATTTGAAATGAAAGGGGGTGGTCGCCCCTTTATTTCAGTATAACTAAGAAAGGATGAAAAGTCATGGATAAACTAAAGAAATTTAATAAGCGACTATCACAATTCAACATTGGTATGCTGAAAGTCATTGGGGTGATTTACCTGGTAGGAAGTATTTTGTGGTTAGTTGCAAAGATTTTAGGAAAGTAGGATAAATATGCCTAAAGTTAGCAAGGCTCAGCAAAGAGCTACAGAAAAGTATCAAGCCAAAAATAAAGAGCAACAGCGAGTATATCGCTATCGGTCATATGCTCGTAAGTTTATCAGAGATATTGCAAACGAAAATGATTTGAAAGAACTTCAAGAATCGATTGAACAACGTCTAAAAGAAATTCAAAAAGCGTCAAGTTAGCGTCAAAGTTACGTCAAGTTATAGTCAAAATAGCGAAGAAATGTAGTCATCATATCATGCTAAGATGATATTGTTCCCGAATTGGGGATGAGTTTGATTATTTACTTTGAGAATATCTTAAGTGTACGCTGACGTGCTAAAGCGTCACTAAATAAGTTTAGCGTGTGGGCGCGATAAGTCCTTGCCACGTAAATGCCGAGAGTGGCAAAATGGCCCGGTATTGAAGAGTAGTGTAATGCTAGCCGGTTCGAGTCCGGCCTGGGTCTTTATTTTAATAGTATTATAAAGTCAGATTAACGGCTGGCTTTTTATTTTGCAGAAAGGAAGCAATATGAAACAGACAAAAGACGCTGGTCTTGTGAGCTGTGGCTTGGAAGAATATTTGATTAATAAGCTTGATCGTGAGATTAGCAAGAAAGACGACGAGAAGAAGTAATTTAAGCAAATTTCAAATTGGGGGTGATCCAGTTGCAATGGTTACAAAACGGCTGGACATGCTTTGAAATGGTATTTAATGACGGAAATGTAGTTACGTTCAAGGGGCTTCCTTGCATCGGTTGGGAGAATATAAAGTATTTTGACGAACAAGGAAACAAAATCTCATATAAAGAATTGAAACGAAAATATGGTTACTGTGAGTTTTTAAGTTCATTTGATGAACGTGGCAGACGTATATTTGTGTCTGGTAGTGAATCAAAATGGTTAGAGTATATTAAAAATCTCAAGCAGTAATAAAAAATAAGATTACTTTGGAGGTGGGTGATATGAAGTGAGTCGCATTGAAGATGCTGAAAAAGACTACTTATCTGGGATGAAGTATAAGGATATTGCCGAAAAGTATGGCGTGTCACTTAATACTGTCAAATCTTGGAAAAGTCGCAATGGTTGGCAAAGGGATGCAACCAAGAAAAAGGGTGCACACAAAAAGTCAAAAAGGGTGCACACAAAAAAGAGCAAAGTTGCACAGGCAAGAAGTCCAGATGTAATCGATGAGCTAGTAGAAAATGATGAGCTAAAAGACCGTCAGAAAGCCTTTTGCCTGTATTATTTGCAACGTTACAATGCTACTTGGGCGTATCAAAAAGCGTATGGCGCTGACTATGAAACGGCTAGAAGAAATGGTCACAGATTGCTGACAAATGCTGACATAAAAAAGCAACTCAC
>NZ_CAQLEL010000021.1:0-5207 GCF_948826705.1 uncultured Ligilactobacillus sp. | reverse complement strand
GCATCAGCTGGTAATTTAGCTTTTTGCTTTTCTTCATCCGTTGTCGCAGTCGCAAATTTAGTACCTTCTGGCATTTGAACTTCAGTGCCGTCAGTTTCTTTATCTTTAAATGTAGGTGCTTCAACTGTCGCTTCTTCTCCTACAGTACCTTCAACTTCTTTGTAAACAGGCACATAAGAATCAGCTGTTGGTACTGCTGCCAATAATAAATCTAATGCTAATGCGTTATCTAAACTCTTAGTATTTGTTCCTTGTTCAAAAACAGCTACTGTAAAGTTGGTTTCACCTGTAAGATCATCTGGAATTGTATATGATGTAGAATCTGCAGGCGCAAAAGTACCATCCACTGTTGACACGATCGTCACTGGATCACCTACTGCAACACCATCTCTGAACCATTGAACTTGATATTCACGTGATGGCAATAGCCCACCGATCGTAGCTTCAACTTTATCACCTGCAAAAGCGTTGTTCTTACCACTTGCATCATACCCTAAAGCATCGATCATCGGTTGTGGTGCCATGATAGCAAAATTGATCGCTCCAATGTTGTAGGACGATTGAACCATAGTCAAGAACTTATCAGCTGGATTTTGGAAAATATTTGATGGAAAAGCATTATTCCAAACATTGTAATTATCGATCAATGGCGCGATATACATATAATCTTGGTTGATATGGCGGTGTTTTTGTCCAATCGTTCCATTCCAGACCATTACTTTATTATGGCTAACATCAGCATCACTTACAAGCTTTCCATACTCCTCATCAGTGATCGTCCAAGAGATCTTGGCACCACTATTTTGTTTTGTAGCGCTAATACCATAAAGGCCTCTAAATGGGATATAGTAGGTACCATCAGCTTTAGCTACTCCAACTACTGTTTCAGCAATATGTGAGCCTACACCATTAGCTTCCTGATAGGCTTTGATGATCTCTGCTTGAGCTTTGCGCATGTCATCAACTTGGTAACCATCATTGTTTTTCTTCCATTCATCTAACTGACGGGTAACTTCATCATTTAAGTATGAAGCAACGACCTTTGTACCTGTTGCCTTAACGTCGTTTCCATCATTGATCCATTGGTTAGCTAAAGTACCTGCATAGTCTCCGTTTTCAAACCAAACAGTACCTCTAGCAGTTCCGTAAGCTCCTTGATCAGGCCATTCGCCACTTTCGTTAGGTGATTTTTCCCATTGATCTTCTGGTTTGAACAACCAAGTATCTTCTCCGACCTTATCTTGGAAGATGACCATTGAGTTAACGATCCGATTGACACCAGCTGTAAAGTCCCAAGATTCATTGTTACGATTTGTACGTGTATGGAAACCATAGATCCCATCACCTTGCTTTACAACATTGTACTTTTCTGGATCAGGATTTGTGACCCATGTTCTGATCGCAAACTTAGGATCACCTGCTAATTTGAATTCATTACCATTTTCCAATTCTGGATGATCTAAATTGATAACAAATGTTCCATCAGCTTCAGAAGTTGTGTAGTAAACTTTAGAAACATGACCTTTGCCATTTACCCATTGCAAATAGACCTTGACACCAGCCATTGGAACATCTCCACTACCAAAGCTATTCATCGCTGTTCCAGTTGTTTGAAGCCATGCTTTACCAGCATAACTCTTCTTTGCGTTTTGTACACCAGGACTATAGACGGCATTCTTTTCTAATTCTTCTTGTAGTGCCGCTGAAACAGGTGTATTAGGATCACCTGGTGTAGCTGTAGTATCATCTGTTGTGTCTGTAGCGGCTCTAAATGCTGTTGTACGCACAGGAGCCGGAGCAATAGCTTCTTCCGTTGTATTTGTCGCTTCAGCTTCTTTTGTATTTTGCACAGCTACTTCATTTTCAGTAGTAGCTGCTGTTGGGTTTGCCTCATCCGCTTGGGTTTGCGCATTTTCTGGACTTGTGGCTACAGCATCAGTATTTGCGGTACTTGTGCTGTCTGTTTCTGCAACTGTATCAGATGTACTATCTTCACCTGCAGCTGGATCAGTGTTTGTTAAAGTTACTTCCTTGTCACTTACAGTATCTGTTTTATCTTCCACCACTTCAGATACTGTATTTTCAGCTACTGCTTCATCCGCTGAAACACTTCCAGCATGAATCGCAAACGTTGTCCCGATCAACACAGAAGCTACCCCTACAGTAAACTTCTTGATCGCAAAACGTTGCTGTTTAGGCTCCATTTTTTGAGAATATAGGTTTTTATTATTTTTTGAGAGCATTCCACCAAAACCTCCATTTTTAATTTTCTTTAAAGGAAATAAGATAATTTACTACCTCAACACTATAATATTAAATAATTTTTAATTTTTAAATAGGTGTTTTTTATTTTAAAGATGGATAATTCTTGTTTTACGCTTTTTTACAACAAATACTTCTAATATAAATTATTTTTTATTTAATTTAGAATTTTATAATACCCTAAAATATATCATCTATATATAATGATATTTGCTACTTTTTCAGTTTAAAACTGTATCTCGACAGGTGTATAATCCTATTAGCTAATTCTTATTTAAAGGAGGTTTTATTTTGTTCAAATTTTTTTCGTTTTTACATCGTAAAAAAGAACTTCGGAATTGTTTTTTCGCACTTTTCTACGGCTTACTTTCAGCCCTAGCCATAAATTTATTCTTAAACAATGCCCAATCCTACTCTGTTGGTGTGACCGGGATCGCTCAGCTACTTCAAGCTATTTTAGCAACTTTCAACATCCAACTCAGCATGAGCACTCTTTTGATCATATTTAACGTCCCGCTTTTTTTATTTGCTTGGCGTGTTTTTGGGATAAGATATATTACCTACTCACTCTTAGCGGTCGGTTCAAACATCATCTTTTTACACATCGTGCCACAAACAATGATCGTACACGACCAATTGACCAACACACTAGTCGGATCAGCCTTAGTCGGTATCGGGATCGGTTTTTGTTTTAACAATGGTTTTTCGACTGGTGGAACTGACATCATCATCAACTATATCCAATTGCACTACCATAAGAAGGCTGGTTTTTTGAGCAACCTTTTAAATAGTGGAACTTTGATCATAACTGCTTTATTCTTTGATCTCGGTCGTAGTGTTTACAGCCTATTAGGTATGTTGATCACTAGCTACTTGATGGATTCTGTCTTTGTACTTCAAAAAGACGTTAATATTTTACTCTTTACCAAGAACTCAGCACCGATCATCGAAGCCCTGAAAAAATTTGTTCACGGTGCAACTTTAGTTAAAGGAACTGGGATCTATACCGGTGAAAATACCGATATTATCATCATCGTAGCTCAAAAAGGTCAGTTAAATTATCTCAAGCAACTAGTTCAAGCCATCGATCCTAACGCCTTTCTTAGCACTCAAGCTACTGATGCTGAATTAGGTAACTATCGTCGTGTTTTTGAAACTTGATCACAATACACTAAAAAACCATTCAGAACATTTAGTTGTTCCGAATGGTTTTTATTATATTTTCTACTTATCGTAGCGTCTCTTTGACTTTGTAATAAAGAACAATGGTACACATGCAATAGCGGCAAATAATGCGCCTAAACCTTTTTGATCAACAGACTTTTCACCCAATGCTGGTAATTCTGAATTTGCACTAAGCATTTTCGATCCACTGCTTGTAGTATCTTTGCTTGAGCCACTACTATTCAGAGAACTTGTTGGCATATTCTTTTTACTTGATAGATATACCGTTTCAAATTCTTCACCATTTTCTAAACCACTTAGATCTTTTTGTTTATCATCATTTGATCCTTCTGAAGCTCCTGGAATTTTTCCGCCATTGCTTGGATCTTCTGGAGCCTCTGGCATCTCTTCTTCGTTACCTGGGCCTTCTGGAGTTCCTGGCGTCTCTTCTTCAAATATTTTTAAAGCTTCCTCTCCATCTGATGCTTCTAAAGTATTATATCCTTTTTGTATTAAAAAATCTTTTACTAGTTTTCTCATTCTTGACTCGTCATCTACAACTAATACTGTGATATCATTCATATTTATTTTCTCTCCCTTTTAACAAGAAATTAGCTTCGCCACCCTACGTGTTAAATTATCCGCCACAGACGCCCAACGAATGATATATACTTTTTTCTTGGGCTAAAGCACGAAAAAAGATATATCATTCCGCTGTGGCTACTCTACAAATTCTAATTACTACTATTCCAACTTCTAACTTTTAAAAGGAGAACTATGAATCGGAATACTAATAATAAACAAACCAAAAGGCTATACATCACACGATGTAGTAGCAAAAGTAAAAAAAATACTAAATATAAAAAAAGTGGGACATACAGGAACATTAGACCCTAATGCGACAGGTGTATTACCACTTCTTTTAAACGATAGCACAAAACTTTCAAAATACTTAATAGAACATGATAAAGAATATGAAGTTACTTTAAAATTGGGAATAAAAACAGATACAGCAGATATAGAAGGAAATATTTTAGAAGAAAAACAAGTTCAAAATATAAGTATAGAACAAATAGAAGAAACACTAAAAAGTTTTGAAGGAAAGCAAGAACAATATCCGCCAATGTATTCTGCAATAAAAGTAAATGGAAAAAAGCTATATGAATATGCAAGAAATGGTGAAAAAGTAGAAATAAAACCAAGAAACATAGAAATATATAGAATTAATTTAATCAATTTTAATGATAAAGAAAGCGAGATACAGTTTAAAGTAATTTGCTCAAAAGGTACATATATAAGAAGTTTATGCGAGGATATAGCTAAAAAACTAAATACAATAGGTTATATGAAGGAATTAAATAGAACTAAAGTTGGAAGATTTAAAATAGAAGATGCAATTACTTTAGAAGAACTAGAAAATAGTAAAGAACAAAAAATAATAGCAATGGAAAATTTATTAAGTAATTTACCAAATATAAACTTAAATGAAAAACAACTAGAAAAATTTCTAAATGGAGTACAAATATCAGTAGATAAAGAAGATGGAATATACAACATATATACTAATAAATATTTAGGAACTGGAATAGTTAAAAATAGAAAAATAAAAAGAGATATTATATTAAAATAGTAAATATTATTTAAGTATTAGAATATAAATAGTATAAATAAAATTAATCTAGAACTATTAAATCCGCTCCCAGAAAGTAATATATTTTATTTTTTCCATTTCGCCCTCCAAGCTCACGGGTATTCCCCCGCCTCAAAGGGCTGTCGGGACT
>NZ_CAQLEL010000020.1:0-3021 GCF_948826705.1 uncultured Ligilactobacillus sp. | reverse complement strand
TGGAGGTTATCACCCTACTGCTGTTCCAGAGGACTTTGTTGGTAAACAGATGTACGTTGATTATGTAATTAAGGGAGAGGGCGAAAATGCACTTAGAAATATAATATTATGTAATGGAAAAAATATGCCTCAGATTATAACGGGAGAAATACTTGATTTAAATGAGGAAAAACCTCTTAGATATGACTTATATCCGTATAAGTCAGATGAATTATCTATTAGCCTTAGCAGAGGGTGCTTTTATAAATGTGCTTTTTGTGTTCAAAGCGACGATTACCTAATCAAATATAGGAAAATAGAATTTGAGAAAATAAAGGATAAAATAAATCGGGCTGCTGAGTATTTCCCTTTAAAAAGATTAATGTTTACAGATCCTATTTTTGGTACAAATTTAGATGAAACGAAAGAGCTGGTTGATTTCTTGAAAAAAAATTATCCGCAGTATTCATATTGGGCAGAAACGAGAATTGATTATGTGGATAGCCTTGATCCCCGCTTTAGCATGGGGAAGTATTGGATTGATCAGTGGTAAGTTGGGTGGTAATGCTAACCAACAAACCTTGGGGATGACTTGGGGGGCTTTGCTCTTTGCGATCGCAATGACAGTAGTCGCTCCAGGCAACTTTTTAGCAAATAATAATTGGCAACTTTGGGTAGCCGGCATCTTATCAGGTTTATTCTGGAGTTTAGGCCAAAATCAACAGTTCCACGCAATGAAAGCAGTTGGTATCTCCAAGACCGTGCCGATCTCAACGGGGGCGCAATTGGTGACTAACGCCTTAGCAGGGATCTTCTTATTTCACGAGTGGACAACGACGCGCCAATTATCATTAGGTTCATTAGCTTTAGTCATTTTAGTTGTAGGTGCTGTGTTAACAGCTTTACGTGATAAGAGTGCTAATAGTACCGAGCAAAATGAAGATTGGAAAAAAGGGACGACAGCATTGGTCTTATCAACAGCTGGTTACTTAGGCTACACAGTCGTTGTCAACTTATTGAAAGTCGACGCCCAAGCCATGGTCTTACCCCAAGCTTTAGGGATGGTCGCTGGGGCTTCAATGTTTGCTTTAGGTAAAGATGCATTCAAAAAGGAAAGCTTCAAAAATATCATTACAGGTCTAGTTTGGGGCACAGGTAACTTGTGTATGTTCCAAGCAACTGCGATGATCGGGTTAGCAGTGAGTTTTTCACTTTCACAAACAGGGATCGTCATCTCGACATTTGGTTCGATCTTACTTTTAGGCGAACACAAAACTAAAAAAGAAATGGTCTATGTTACAATTGGTTCATTGATGGTCATCATCGGTGGCGTAATGTTAGGTCTTTTAAAATAATGATTTATAAGCCATGGCGCATGAGCGGCATGGTTTTTTATATATGGAGAACGGTGGCGTTTACATTTATGGTGATCGTCTAATCGTAAAATTAAGGGTTTTTAAGCGTAAATCTTAATTTATATTTGATTTTGACTTTAAAATTCTGTATTTTATAGTATAATTAAACCCGTAGTAAATTGTAAAGGGAGAGCGAATTATAACATGGCACATATTAAATTTGACAGTTCAAACTTAACAAAGTTTGTTCACGACAATGAATTAAACGAAATGCAAGCAATGGTCAATGCCGCTGACGAACAACTTCGTCAAGGCACTGGTGCAGGCGCAGATTTTCGCGGTTGGTTAGATCTACCAGTTGACTACGATAAAGAAGAATTTGCCCGTATCAAAGAAGCAGCTAAGAAGATCCAAAACGATTCAGAAGTCTTAGTTGTGATCGGTATCGGTGGTTCTTACTTAGGTGCACGTGCAGCGATCGATTTCTTGCAAAACACATTCTACAACTTGTTACCACAAGAAAAACGTAATGCACCACAAATTTTCTTTGCAGGTAACTCGATTTCTGGTTCATATGTTCATGACCTAGTCGAACTCATCGGGGACAAAGATTTCTCTGTCAATGTGATCTCAAAATCAGGTACAACAACTGAACCATCGATCGCATTCCGTGTCTTCAAGGAAAAATTGATCGAAAAATATGGTGAAGAAGGCGCTAAGAAGCGGATCTATGCTACAACAGACCGCGCACGTGGCGCATTGAAGACCGAAGCTGATGCAGAAGGTTACGAAACATTCGTGATCCCAGATGATGTTGGGGGTCGTTTCTCAGTCTTGACACCGGTTGGTTTATTACCGATCGCGGTTTCAGGTGCTGATATCGATGCTTTGATGCAAGGTGCTGCTGATGCTCGTAGTGAATATACTGATGCAGATCTTGCTAAAAACGAAGCTTACCAATATGCTGCTTTGCGTAACATCTTGTATCGCAAGGGGTACACAACTGAGATCTTGGAAAACTACGAACCTACCTTACAATACTTCGCTGAATGGTGGAAGCAATTGATGGGTGAATCTGAAGGTAAAGATCAAAAGGGTATCTACCCATCTTCAGCTAACTTTACAACTGACTTGCACTCCTTGGGTCAATACATCCAAGAAGGACGTCGTAACTTGATGGAAACAGTTATCCATGTTGGAACTCCAACACATGACACGGAGATCCCTAAGGAAGAAGAAAACTTAGATGGTTTGGCTTATCTTGAAGGTAAGACAATGAACTATGTCAACGATCGTGCAATGGAAGGTGTTGTATTGGCTCATACTGATGGTGATGTGCCTAACATGATCGTTAACATCCCAGATCAAACAGCTTATACTTTAGGTTACTTGATCTACTTCTTCGAGATCGCAGTTGGTATTTCAGGTTACTTGAACGGTATCAACCCATTCAACCAACCTGGTGTTGAAGCTTACAAGAAGAATATGTTTGCTTTGCTTGGTCGACCAGGTTACGAAGAATTAACTAAAGAATTAAATGCTCGTTTAAATAAATAGGCATTAGCAAAAAAGATCCGCAAACTGCGATAGTTTGCGGATCTTTTTATTTGGTAAATAATGCCGAAAAGAGCATGAATAAGGCAGGCAAAATATTATTTAGGAAGTGGATCATGATGCTGACCAGGAG
>NZ_CAQLEL010000019.1:0-2589 GCF_948826705.1 uncultured Ligilactobacillus sp. | reverse complement strand
GGGATTAGCAAAGTACATTGGCCATACACGCGAATATGCTCCTTACAATTATACATAGGTACAGTTATTAAGAAATATAAGGATGAGAACTATTATGTGAATTGTTGATTTATTTTTTAACGATACTCTTTTTATTTTTGATAAAAGTTAAAAATCTAGAATTCTTGTTAGGGAAATTTGATTTTAGCTAAATAAATTAAAAAACATTTACTTTATTTATTAAATAATAAATAAAGTAAAAACATTGATATAATTTATACAAAAATAACATTTAAACTCAGGGAGGTTACAATGTAAACGCTCTTTTTGTGGAATAAAAACACTTTTTTAGTACTAAAGCATAATAAGAGATTGAAATTTCCTTAGTTAAAAATTAATATATTTATGTAAAGTATTAAAAAATTTAATATATTTTTATTTATATACTGGAGGAATAAAGATGCTTTCTAAAAACAATCATGAACTCTTAGCTAAAAAGATGGAATCTAAGAAGCAACGATTTGCGATCAAACGATTGACGGTAGGAGTAGCCTCTGTTTTAGTTGGCACCACATTTATGGTTCAAGGAGGGGAAAAAGTACATGCGGATGAAGCTGTACAACAGGAAAATAGCGCTGTTCAAATTGATGCTAGTTCAGAATCAAGTAATGAAGTCGTTTTGAAAAATGAAGCACCTACTTCTACGACAGAAGCATCATTGTCACAAGAAAATGCAGAAGTAGTGGTGTCTGACAAAGAAGATGAAGCTATTACAGAAAATCAAGAAACTAATAGTAAGTTGGAAAATAAAGAAGCTGACGATACTTTAGAAAATAAAGAAGTTACTTTGCAAAATGATATCCCAAATGAAAGTATGGATGTTGATGTAGCTAAAGAAAATACCTCCCAAGATGCAGTAAGTTCAGTTACACCGGTTTCTAAAGCTAGCAATAGTAATAGTAGCTTCAGAACCGTCCAAGATAGCAATGAAATGCAAATTTATACTACGTCAAGTCCGATAAATTATGGGCATAATGGAGATAATAAAACTGCTAAGATCACGTTTTTAGCAGGATATATTCAAAAAGATCAACATACAAGTCAAACTGAAACTATTCGGTGGGTCATTAAATATAAACCAACAGTTGTTCTTGGAAAGGCAACTTCTGCACCAGTCGGTATAAGGATTACAGCCAATAATGCCTATACGCTACCTGATTTTCTTTTGTTTAACGGGCAAAGAATGCCTAGAGACCCAATGTCAGGAAACTCAGGAGAAGCCTTATACTATTCAAGTGCTGTTAAAGCAAAGATCAATGCTGAAAATACAATAGAACTAACTACTATCGTAAAAGGGCGATCGCCAAAAACAACAGGGATCAGTTTTGACTTTGGGACAAGCAATAATCCAAATGACACAAAAAAGATCGATCCTCTTGAGCACACGTATGCCCAGGCGCGTAACTTAATGATCGTTACAGCTAAAATGGATGAGAAAAAATATGAAGCGTTCTTAAAAGAAGTGGAGGCTCCCGAGGATAAGATCGAGACAAGTGAGATCCCATTTACAGTAGAGTATCAAGCAGATCCTAATTTGGAAGTTGGAAAAACAGTTATTGTTCAAGAAGGAGTAAATGGAGAACAAACTAAGACTACGAAGTATACTATTCAAAACGGAAACGTTATTGAAAATGTAAGTGATCCAGTAGTGACAAAAGATCCAATAACTGAAATCATTAATGTTGGTACGAAGTCTAAAATTGAAAAAACTGAAATTGCTTTTGATACTATTTACCGTGGTGATGAATCAAGACCAGCTAAAGCCGAAAGTATCGCTAATACAGGAGTCAAAGGTGAGATCACGACAACTACTACGTATACGCTAGATCCACGAACTGGGAATGTGACAGCAAATGAACCAACTAGTGTGACAACGCGTGAAAAGATAGATCGGGTGATAGTTATTGGTACTAAACCAACGATCACAGAAACAGAGATCCCATTTGAAACGAGCGTTCAATTGGATGAAACGATGAATGCAAGTGATCCAGAAGTGATCGTAACAGTTGGTAAAGTCGGTAAAAAAATAGTAACGACGACTTATGCGGTCGATGCTAAAGGTAAGATAACAGAAAATACGGTAGAAGAGACTGTGCAACCGGTAACTCAAGTGGTGAAAAAAGGTGTAGGAAAAGAAAGTGATATCAGCTATCAAGTCATCTACCAAGCAGATAAAACAAAAACAGCCGGTGAAAAGACGATCAGTCAACGCAAATCGATGCCAAGCAGGGGATCGCGCTGGGGAATCCGAGCCCAGCTCTTTATCTGGCTCGCAGTCAAAAGGCTGCGCGGGGACGCTTTTCCCGTCCCTTCTTTGCTCCAGAAAGAGGGGGGATTTACATGAGTCTCCACCTAGAGCCAGGCCTGCCCTTGGACCAGCTTCCCAGTTATACGCTTTTGATTGCGGCTAGTATTGTTCAGGCTATATTCCTCAGAATAATTTGGAAGAGGCTCCATACGTAGATTGTTCCGATCCTATCGATCGTCTGGAAGATTCCTTGAACGAGATTATCCCCGACAGCCCCAACAAACCATACGATATGTATGAGG
>NZ_CAQLEL010000018.1:0-4489 GCF_948826705.1 uncultured Ligilactobacillus sp. | reverse complement strand
CCGGCGCGCTGCTGGCCCAGGGGATCCCCGCCTACGAAGCCGCGGCGGCGGGGGCCTATCTCCATGGCTTGGCTGGGGATCTCTGCCAAGAAAAGCTCTCCGCCCGGTCCATGCTTCCCACGGACCTGATACAGGCCCTGCCAGAAATATGTAAGAATTTCGAAAGGCAATAGGACTTTACTTTGCGTTTATAGTCTGGTAAAATTTCTCTTGTCTGAATGAAAAGGGGAGTTGACACAGATGGCGTATACGTACCTATGGTGTTTTTTTAGACTGATTGGGGGTAATTGTTCCCTCCGGTTACTAGAATTGCAGAAAATTGCAGGAAACACACTTTAAATAGCAATGACATCCCTAGCCCCTATTCATTACTATAGCTGGGCTTAGTGGTGGTTATCTGACTAATTGCGAGCGTGATTTTATGAAGTCGGAAAATGTTAACTTTTGTTAACCCTGATTGTTGAAAAATATATAAGTTCCTGCAAATATAACAATAACCATTACAACAACTACTAAAAAAACGGTGGAATTCTTTCAAGGTGTATTACAAACTTGGTCCGCCTTGATTGTTCGGAAGTGATTAGGTAAATTGTCGGAATTTGTCGGAATAAAAACCTATATTGACGCCAAATACAGGATATTGGGTGCTTATCGATGAAGTATTGACGCCAATTGACCAAGAAACCTATAATACTGGCTGGTTTATTGATTATTTATTGTCGAAAAAGTAGCATTTTTCTAGTAAAAACAGTTGATTTATATAGGTTAATAATGTATAATAAATATATAAAGTTAAGGAGGTGAAACAGTGAGACCAAGAAAGGAAGACCACAAAAAAGAACCGTTAGCGTGGTCGATAATCAAAGCAATTGCTAGAATTTTAGCAGAGTTCGGAGCAATCGCCTCAGGTATTGAGTACCTTATAAGATTTATCAAGTCGCTAGGACGGTTCTAAAAGCTGAAATTATAAAGGGGGTGGTTGCCCCTTTATTTCAGTATAACCAAGAAAGGAATGAAAGTCATGAATAAAGTGGAAAAGTTTAATAAAAAACTAGCAAAGCTTAACAAAGCTACTTTTGCGATCGTTGGTGTTATTGCTACTCTTTGGCTATTACTGGAATTAATTTTAAAGTTACTAGGTAAGTAGGGAGCTGACACGATGACAGAGAAGAAAACGACAGACGCCCAAAATAGAGCAACAAAGAAATGGGGCGACAAGAACAAAGACAAACAACGCATTTACCGCTATAGGTCTTATGCTCGCAAGTACGTTAGAGACATCGCAACGGCTGACGACCTAAAAGAATTATCTGAGATGATCCAAGTTAGACTTGATGAAATGGAATAACCAACCTTAGGGATGCTCACAGCGTCCCTTTTTCGTATGACATCCCACACGATCGATTTTAAGCGTCAGAACTAGGCAAACGGACACAGATTACAGACATCAAACACCGTCCGAGTATGATTATACTAGACAGCATTTTAAAACTCACAGAGTGGCTATATAACCTATCTCAGTGACCACAGAAACGATCTAACAGCGTGACAGTTGCATGATCTGCAATAATCACATATCTAACAGACTAAAAGCATTATATACTTGCCTGACAGTTCTATAATCGTTCATACGACCTTATACAGCCTAAAGCGTGATATTATACTAAAATAGTGTTAGACGTCTTAAAACGTAAAATATAGCCTTTTAAAACAATATCCATTTTTACAGTTAGGAGCGTTGATCCATGATGAAATTAGATCCACCAGACACCAAAGAAGTAGACTACTCGCAAACACGTAAAAACGTTGCTAACTGGTTTGATACAGAGTATAGCAAGTATCAAAGATTAGCAAATATCCCAGTTATTTCAAGCGTACGTTTATCATTAGCACCCAAAGGCACAGCAAGCGCCAACAGCGTGGAAGACATGAACGTTAATAGAGCCAACGCCAAGCAAGTTTTAGAGTTTGTCGATGCAATTCTTGACACGTTAGACGATCGGCACAAGACAATTATTAGAGCCCTCTATATTCAAGGATCACAAAACTGGCAAGTTGCCGAACGTCTGCAATACAGTCGATCCAGATACGGCGTGCTCAAAAAAGAAGCTTGTGCCCTATTTGCTCAAACTATGGACATGACAGCAGGCACAGCGCTCACAGTTTACAAAGATTAGGAGTGGCCCCACTTGTTAAAATTTATTATCATTCTTGCGATCGTTACAGCGATCAACGTTTATTTAAAACGCCGTCATTGGTATTCTAGGTTTTACATCAAGCATCTATCCAGCAGGCACGACCTGCAACGCCTTAGCTTGATGATCGATAAAAGATTAAAGGAGTTAGACGATGAAAGATAAGCCACCAGTTGAACAGTTACGGGACAAAGTAGCCGAGATCTTAACAGAGTTGCTAGACTTTGCAGAGCCGTTTATCATGATCGTCGTTGTGTACGGCTTGTATCAGTGGTTGAAATACTTCCAGATATTTTAAAAGGGATGCACTAGCTTAGTTGCTGGCACATCCCTTTTTTTACGATCTATTCAACTGGCAATAATTCAAAAAACGGCTTTTTTCGCATTATTCTATAGTTTGCTTGAATAGCTATTTGATGAAATCGTTCCAAAATAAGGCTATAAAGCGCTTGTCTTTATATGAAATGTAATACATAATATAGACATGGTCAAGGATAAAGGCTAGCTACCTTTTGAATTGGTCTAGTGGGAATAGTTGAGAGTTATAGCCCGTCTTTTTCAAGTAATCAGACACACGGGAGGGGGCTCATAGCATGAAACTATTTAGAAAGGTTAAGCGCGTTGGCAATCGCCTTTATTATCCTAGCGATTGGAAGATGTTCCATTAATCTGATGATCGCATATAGGATATACAAAAAGACTAACCACGATTTTAAAAATCACGATTAGTCTTTAACACGTTTAACTCTCAAACCACGTCGGGGGCTGATAGTTAGGGCTATCAGTCCCTTATTCGTATCTAAGTATATTATATTTAATATACGAATGCAAGTAAGGAGTTACCACCAATGACAATGAAAACGACCAAGGCGCAACGTGACGCCTCTAATCGCTGGAACGAGAAGAACAAAGCACGCAAATACTATCTTGCTAAAAGATCCATGGCACGCAGTTACTGCAGAGTAGCCACCAAAAAAGACTTAGAAACATTGATCGCATTTGCTAACGAGAAACTAGCCGAACGCTTTCCGGAATAAGCAAAAAGTCCCCTGCACGATCGCAAGGGACTTCTTAGCAAGTTCCACTTTTTGGAACTCATGTTAAACGTATTATATCACTTCTTAGGGATGCACGTTGTCCAATTATAGAGATCACATCCCAAACGTTGCAAATAAAAACGCCTTGCACGATCGCAAGACGTCAAAGAACTGTTTTATAAACATTGGTAAATTTAATCGACTGAGAAACCCTGGCAATATTATATCACCACATCACTAAATAAAAAAGCGCTGGAACTTCCAACGCTTGAGATCATACACTATTCTAAACCACCTAGCCCGACTCTTTCGGGGTCTCTCTCAGGGTCTCCCCTAGGTCTCTTTTTATCCAATTTTTAGCTATTTATTTTTTGAAATCTGTAAAAAACATCCTTTAAAAAGCGCATAACGGCGGGAAAAACACCCCTGCTTAATTCAAATCTAGTATACTATCAATCGGCAAAACTTGCTATAACAAGCACTTTTACGCTTACAAAAAATTTATTCGATATCAAAAAAGCACTAGCAGTAAAACTACCACTAGTGCTGTTAGTTTAATCTTTTAAACTTTCTAAATAATTAAATGCTTGTTGGCCGGCGATACTTCCATCGCCAACAGCGGTCGTGATCTGGCGCAATTCTTTAGCCCGAACATCCCCGATCGCATAAACACCAGGCAAACTAGTCCGCATCAACTCATCGGTCTTGATCCAGCCTTGTTCATCAGTGATCCCAAGCTCTTTGAACGGTTCAGTCAAGGCAATGACCCCCACATAGATAAAGACACCATTGACCTTTAGCTCACCATCTTCACCAGTCTTTTTGTTATGTGTCGATACGCTCGTAACTTTTTGTCCATCACCATTGATCTTTGTCACAACAGTATCCCATGTAAAATCGATCTTATCGTTAGTAAAAGCACGCTCTTGCAAGATCTTTTGAGCTCGTAATTGGTCTCTGCGGTGGATGATATTGACGTTTGAAGCTAATTTAGCTAAATAGACACCCTCTTCAACGGCGGAATCACCACCACCGATCACAGCTAGAGGCTGGTCTTTAAAGAAAGCACCATCACAAACTGCACAATAAGAAACACCACGACCAGCATATTTTTCTTCACCCTCAACGCCTAATTTCCGATATTGTGAACCTGTGGCAATGATCACAACAGGCGCTTCATAAGTTTCACTATCGGTAATAACTTGTTTTAAATCACCATTGACTTCAACTTTTTCAACGCTACCGTATGCATATTCT
>NZ_CAQLEL010000017.1:0-5582 GCF_948826705.1 uncultured Ligilactobacillus sp. | reverse complement strand
TCCGTCCCATTGGCTACAGCCGCTTTCTTTTTTTAAGTTCAGAGCGCTAAACGTACGATCGTCAATTCTTACAACCCCTTCCGCAATGACCGCTTTAAAGCCCTGCCCGACATATTTTGTCAGCGTCCCGTCCTCTGAAATACGAAAATTCCATTGTTCCGAGGTGTCCGGAGGGAGTTCTTTCTGTTCATCTCTGGTAAATACGAGCACATTTGCGGGTTCCTTTTGGCCTGCGGATACTAAATAACTACTGATACTATGATAATCTCGTTCTTCCATTACCACTGCGTTTCCCTCTGCATCTGTCACATGATAATCCGTCAGAATCGTTGACGCTGAACCCACCTTCATAGGGCAATTCACAATCATTTTGGCCCCATTATATATATTCACCTTACCTACATTCCGAAAGTCTCCGTAATCATTACGAACGTTCAAGGTTCCTCCATATAACATGATATCCAAGTAATCTGCAATCCATCCTCCCGACGAACTAAATCCTATTGTCACAGATGCTCCCGGATATACTTCCATGCCTCTGATTACGGCCTCATCATACTTTGCAACCGTCACATCTCCGCCCCGAAACTGATATGCTGCATTCCACAGCTGTTCCATCTCCATACTTCCGTTCCCGGATATTACAAAAGTACAGAATTTTCCAATATCGCTTCGAATCACACCGACTGTATTCTTTCCCTTCAATACGATCCGAAGTCCTGTCGGGACATAACGATCCATACCACCCATTAAAACATTTTCGTCATATGGTTGAAAATAAATACTATCCACAATAGTTCCGTCTAATGTCAGTGTATAATCGCCGTCATAGTTCCATCCGTCGCCTTCTTTTACCTCATGTAGCAGGCACCTCACATCGTCAATATAAAGCCCCGGGGGAGTTGGATTTCCCGATGCCTTTGCCGAAACGGTCGGTATCATACAAAACGCACATACCAATGCCAACATTGCAATCCATTTTTTCATATCTTCTCTCCTCATTTTTTTGTCTTAACCGTTTTCACTTTTGACCATTTGGAATAACAGGTTTTACCGTTGGCCTTTTTCATTGTCCGGACTTTGACATAATATTTCTTTCTCAAATGTAATCATTTGAGATATTTGATTACGTTTGTTCATATTTTATATAGCAGTAGACTATGAAACCAGCGATAGAATTAGAAAGATATGAAATTGAAGAGTTATCTTATGTTAGAAGTGTAGATAATGAAGACTTAGGATCGGATAATTTAAAGTTGGCAATAGAATCGGGAATGACTGAGGATAGGAAAAACGGCAAGGTCACATTAAAGGCAAAATTTGTTGATCAAGGCGAAAATAAGACGATAGTGGCTCGAGTGAGTGGGTACTTCACGATCAATTCAGAGAGTGAGCAAGAAAATTATTTGGTAGTTAATGGAGCTGCAATCGTTTTTCCTTATCTACGAAGTGCCATCTCAATGGTTTCATCTTTAGATAGTTCAGATGCTGTGTTGATCCCCACGGTAAATATACTATCCTTATTAGAAGAACAGGCGAAAGATAAGTGATAAAAAGGTATGTCCAACACTGACAAATTAGTTTTCAGAAAACGTGCAAAAAGTATTGACAGTACCGGTTTTTATTGCTACACTATATAGATGCAAAAACTGTGAATTTAGATGCTTGATACGATCTATTGTCCGGATCAGGCAAACGAAGAAGCAAAAATAGTGAGGTTTATTTTATTAAACATGATCTGTTTTTGCTTTTTTTTGCCAAAATTCACTGAAAATTTTTGCAAAAAGTTATTTGTAACATAATTGTAATATTAATTTTCAGTTGTAGCAGCAATTTACAGTAAATATTTTGAGAGGTGAACAACTTGGCAGGACATTTAGTAAAATACGGCAAACACCGTGAACGCAGAAGTTATTCTCGAATCAAAGAAGTTCTAGATCTGCCTAACTTGATCGAGATCCAAACAGACTCTTACAAATGGTTCTTAGACGAAGGTTTGCGTGAGATGTTTGAAGACATCATGCCTATCGAAGACTTCGCAGGGAACTTATCACTTGAATTTGTCGATTATCAATTGTTAGAACCAAAGTACACGGTTGACGAAGCACGTGAACACGACGCTAACTACTCAGCACCATTACACGTTACTTTGCGTTTGATCAATAAGGAAACTGGGGAGATCAAGTCACAAGACGTCTTCTTTGGCGATTTTCCATTGATGACAAAGCAAGGTACATTCATCATCAACGGTGCTGAACGTGTTATTGTCTCACAATTAGTTCGTTCACCCGGCGTATACTTTAACTCTGAATTAGATAAAAATGGCCGTGAAAACTACGGTACAACGGTGATCCCTAACCGTGGTGCTTGGTTGGAATACGAAACAGATGCTAAAAACGTTGCTTATGTACGTATCGACCGCACACGTAAGATCCCATTGACAGAATTGATTCGTGCTTTGGGTTACGAATCAGATTCTCAAATTCTTGAAATGCTCGGTGAAACTGATGCATTGATGAATACTTTGGAAAAAGATATCCATAAGAACATGGAAGATTCCCGTGTTGAAGAATCCTTGAAAGATATCTACGAACGCCTACGTCCAGGCGAACCAAAGACAGCTGATTCTGCACGTAGTCTTTTGACAGCGCGTTTCTTTGATCCAAAACGTTATGATCTAGCAGCTGTTGGTCGTTATAAGATCAACAAGAAGCTTGATTTGAAGACACGTCTATTGAACACACGTGTAGCTGAAACTTTAGCTGATCCAGAAACAGGCGAGATCATCGTCAATAAGGGTGACCTTTTAGATAAGGTAGCTATGGAAAAATTAGCTCCTTACCTCAAGCGTGATGATTTCAAGATGGTGACCTTCCATCCATCTGAAGAAGGCGTAGTCCAAGAACCAATGACTTTACAGATCATCAAGGTCTACTCTGAAACAGATCCAGAACGCGTGATCAACGTGATCGGTAACGGTAATGTACCTTTGGAATACAAGCACATCACCCCAGCTGATATCTTGGCTTCCATGAACTACTTCTTCAACTTACAAGAAGGTTTAGGTAGCGTTGACGATATCGACCACTTGGGTAACCGTCGTATCCGTTCTGTGGGTGAATTATTACAAAACCAATTCCGTATCGGTTTGACACGGATGGAACGTGTGGTTCGTGAAAGAATGTCTATCCAAGACATCGCAACGGTAACGCCACAACAATTGATCAACATCCGTCCAGTTGTTGCTTCGATCAAGGAATTCTTTGGTAGTTCCCAGTTATCCCAGTTCATGGATCAAACAAACCCACTTGGCGAACTTACACATAAGCGTCGTCTTTCAGCCTTAGGGCCTGGTGGTTTGACACGTGACCGTGCTGGCTATGAAGTTCGTGACGTTCACTATACTCACTATGGTCGTATGTGTCCGATCGAAACGCCTGAAGGTCCTAACATCGGTTTGATCAACAGTTTGTCTACCTATGCTCGTGTCAACAAATATGGTTTCGTGGAAACACCATACCGTCGTGTTTCTTGGGATACACATAAAGTTACTGATAAGATCGACTACTTGACAGCTGATGAAGAAGATAACTATGTCGTAGCACAAGCTAACTCACCATTAAACGATGATGGTTCATTCGTTGATAATGTTGTTATGGCTCGTCATAAAGATGAAAATATCGAAATTTCCGTTGATAAAGTCGACTACATGGACGTGTCACCAAAACAAGTTGTTGCGGTCGCTACAGCATGTATTCCTTTCTTGGAAAACGATGACTCCAACCGTGCTTTGATGGGTGCTAACATGCAGCGTCAGGCTGTTCCTTTGATCAAGCCACATGCTCCATTAGTTGGTACTGGTATCGAATACAAAGCTGCTCATGACTCCGGTGATGCTTTGATCGCTGACCATGATGGTACAGTTGAATACGTTGATGCTCGTGAGATCCGCGTGCGTCGTGAAGATGGCTCTTTAGATACTTACAAGTTGATGAAATTCCGTCGTTCTAACGGTGGTAAGAACTACAACCAAACACCGATCGTACGTGTTGGTGACCATGTTGATGCTGATGATGTGTTAGCTGATGGTCCATCAATGGAAGAAGGGGAATTAGCTTTAGGGCAAAACCCACTTATCGCCTTCATGACTTGGGATGGTTACAACTTCGAAGATGCTATCGCGATCAACGAACGTTTAGTTAAAGAAGATGTTTATACTTCGATCCACATCGAAGAACATGAATCCGAAGCTCGTGATACCAAACTCGGGCCTGAAGAAATGACACGTGAGATCCCTAACGTTGGTGAAGATGCGTTGAAGAACTTAGATGAGTTCGGTATCGTACGTATCGGGGCTGAAGTTAAGGATGGCGATATCTTAGTTGGTAAAGTTACACCTAAAGGGATGACTGAATTGTCAGCTGAAGAACGCTTATTGCATGCGATCTTTGGTGAAAAAGCACGTGAAGTTCGTGATACTTCCTTACGTGTGCCTCACGGTGGTGGCGGTATCGTCCAAGACGTGAAGATCTTCACACGTGAAGCTGGCGATGAACTAGCACCTGGTGTTAACATGATGGTTCGTGTTTACATTGCACAAAAACGTAAATTACAAGTCGGTGATAAGATGGCTGGTCGTCACGGTAACAAGGGTACAGTCTCTGTTGTTATCCCTGAAGAAGATATGCCATTTATGCCAGATGGTACACCGATCGACATCATGCTTTCTCCAATGGGTGTGCCTTCCCGTATGAACATCGGACAAGTATTAGATCTTCACTTGGGTATGGCTGCTCGTAAACTCGGTATCCACGTAACTTCACCAGTTTTCGATGGTGCGCGTGACGAAGATATCTGGGCTGCACTAAAAGAAGCTGGTCTTCCATCCGACGGTAAGACAGTTCTTTACGATGGTCGTACAGGTGAAGCATTCGATAACCGTGTCGCTGTCGGTGTCATGTACTACATGAAACTCGCTCACATGGTCGATGATAAGATCCACGCTCGTTCGATCGGACCTTACTCCTTGGTCACACAACAACCTCTTGGTGGTAAAGCACAATTTGGTGGCCAAAGATTTGGGGAAATGGAAGTTTGGGCCCTTGAAGCTTATGGGGCAGCTTACACCTTACAAGAGATCTTGACTTACAAGTCTGATGACGTGGTCGGCCGTGTTAAGACTTATGAAGCTATCGTTAAGGGTGAACAAATTCCACAACCAGGCGTGCCTGAATCATTCCGCGTTTTAGTTAAGGAATTACAATCACTTGGTCTTGATATGAAAGTGCTCGACGCTCAAAAACAAGAGATCGAATTGCGCGACATGGACGAAGATGATGATGACATTATGAAAGTCGATGCATTAGCTAAAGTTTCTGAAGAAGAAAAAGCTAAGCGCGAAAAAGCAGCAGCTGAAAAAGCAGCTGCTGCAGAAGGCTCAAAACCAGCCGAAGAAGAAACAAAAGTTGAAAAGTAGTAAACACTCGTATTTCAAAATAAGAAAGGGAGGTCGGTCCTTTGATCGATGTCAATAAATTCGATAGCATGCAAATCGGCCTTGCTTCATCCGATAAGATCAGAAG
>NZ_CAQLEL010000016.1:0-1368 GCF_948826705.1 uncultured Ligilactobacillus sp. | reverse complement strand
TCAAAAATAAAAAGAGTATCGTTAAAAAATAAATCAACAATTCACATAATAGTTCTCATCCTTATATTTCTTAATAACTGTACCTATGTATAATTGTAAGGAGCATATTCGCGTGTATGGCCAATGTACTTTGCTAATCCCATGATAAATCCCTCAATGTTTTCCCCATCAAACGTATAAGCCGAGCTTTCCGCAATAACTAGCAAAATTCTATTATCGATATGATCGTAATTTCTATCAGTAACAGTTAACCTATTTACACCTGAGTTCTTGCCTACATATCGTTCAAACAATTTATATAATTCAGAAATTTTTTTCTGGCTTAATCAAGTAATCTTTAGCATCAAAATATAAGTATCCAATTTCTACATTATCCGATCCTTGCCCCATTTTTCATCTTCTTTCTCTTGACTAAATCACGTATAAATATCTTTTCCTATTGTTCAGATGTTTGCTCTTGTGCATGTTTTTGTACGTTTTGTTCTTCTTGATCCAAAGTTTTTAAAGTCTTGTTTGACTGTTTTGCCTTGCAACTTCTAACGCTGCCAGCATATGGGCAAAAGAAAAAAACATCCCACATGGAATGCCTTTACATATCAACGGTAACCAGTCTCTAGCTTCTTTGGCTACTTTGTAAGCTTTTTGCATTAGTAAATTTTCTTGGGTGATTGAGTATGCTATTTTCAGGCGGAACAACACCTATAAACTCAACTCCTTTAATATTGACTATCATCAGACTGCATTTTCACAATCTGATAGAACTGCCGATCCAAAATACCTAACATATTTGCGTAGTGTAGGAATTAGACTTCACATATCCATCCCTCCGTATACTAAAAAACGACCAAAAGCGCCTGTCTTCCATTCGCTTTTGGTCGTTGGGATCTTTTGAGTTTCATCTACCCAGTAAGCTCCGCCACCTTTAACGAAGACATCAAATTTCTTTTCTAACCCATCTATAGCTTCATACTTACCAAGTTGCATGACTTTTGAATTTTGCATGATCTCTTGGATCGTTAAGAGCGCATGCTTTTCTGGGATACTCCCATCTCTTTTTTGTAAAAGTGTTACGTTATTTGGATCAAATGTTTGTTGCATTGTAAGCCCTCCTCTATTTAATTAATCTATTGGTTTGTGCAAAGCTAGCAATATCATTCATTGAGTTGTCACTAGTTTTAAAACCTGCACTTTCCTTTGGACTATCCGTCTTAGATAGCTCTTCGACTCGTGCTTTGACCAACATATCAACTGACTCAGCAAGTTTGCGAATATTGCTGTGCGTCTTTTCAGCGTCATCAGTCAATACCAAATCAACAAGATCTGCAGGTAGTTTCTGCTCTTCTAATTGCTTTTGTGCTTCGATACGAT
>NZ_CAQLEL010000015.1:0-1184 GCF_948826705.1 uncultured Ligilactobacillus sp. | reverse complement strand
TGGGCCTTCTGGAGTTCCTGGCGTCTCTTCTTCGTTACCTGGACCTTCTGGAGTTCCTGGCGTCTCTTCTTCGTTACCTGGGCCTTCTGGAGTTCCTGGCGTCTCTTCTTCGTTACCTGGACCTTCTGGAGTCTCTGGGGTCACTTTTTCATAAGTGATGGTCACTTCGATATCTTCTGAATCAGGTGTTACCTCTAAGGCTTCAACTTGTTGTGATGGTTTATAGCCTTCAACTTCTGGCAAGTCGATCCCATCAAGTGTACTTTTTTCAACACTCCAGTCACCCACAGTTTTTTGTCCAGTAAACTGATCGATCAATATCTGACGTGTAAAGGTCGCTTTTTGTTCAACAACATGTGTCTTACCATCTGGGTCTGTGATCGTGATTTTACGGATAACTTCTTTAGTGTCTTCGTGTGATGCATAGGCTACATACAAGATCTCATCTTCCACGTCTTCCATATCTGGGGTCACTATTTGTTCTTCAATAGCCGTTCGTCGAGTAGTATAACCTTCAAGTTGTGGGATCGCAAACCCTTCAAATTTTTCTTCAGCTTTCTCCCAATCACCATAAGCAACGACCTTACCTTCTGCATTTAAATAAACAGTTCGGATAAATGTTACAACTTGAACATGTTGTGAGCCATCACCACCAATAGATAAACTTCGAGGCAAGATACCATCAACGACTCGAACAGTAAATGTTCTTTTTACATCTTTAGATTCTTGATCGATTTTATAGTAATCGATCACGACTTTTGTACTTTGGCTATCTGGGTCTACAATGATCTCTTCAACTTCTCTTATCGAAGGCACATACCCTTCGATCTCAGGTGACTTCTCAGCCTCAAATTTAGTTAGAGCTAGGTCCCATTCACCACAAGTCACTTCACCTGTCACTAAGTTTGTCTTTACTTCGCGTTTGAATGTCACACTTTGGACCTCTTCTCGTGTCGTACCATCTGGCATATTCCAAATGATCGTCCGATTGATCACTCGTTCTTCCAATTCGGTTTGAATGCTCGCTGTATAATAGATAGCGGTCTCTTCATCTCCCATACCTGGTTTGATAGTCTTATTATCGATCTTGATCGTATCTGTCGTGTAGTTCTCGTACTCTGGTGCATCAAATGCTTCCCAGATATCTTCTGGGCGGTCCCATTCACCATATGTCACTTCACCTG
>NZ_CAQLEL010000014.1:0-21377 GCF_948826705.1 uncultured Ligilactobacillus sp. | reverse complement strand
TTTGGTCAATCAAAAATCAAGCGATATTCAGACTCAATTGAACGTTCAACAAGCCGACTTGCAAGCTATTAATACATATAAGGATGTTTTGAAGAAGCCAATTATTTTAAGTGATGTGTTAAAACAACTGCGTGAAAAGGATAACTATCAGGGAAATTTAGAAGATTTACAAAGTTCATTGAATATTACCAATGAAACTAATTCACAGGTTGTTACAGTTACTGCTAAAGCTGAAAATCCATATATAGCCAAGGATATAGCAAATATGGTAGGAGAAGTTTTCACTAATAAAATAAAAAAATTGATGCAAGTAAATAACGTTACTATTGTATCTGATGCACGGTTAAATACAACACCTGTTTCACCTAATAGAAAATTGATAATAATAGTCGGAACGATCCTAGGCTTATTTATAGGAATTATAATTGGTTTGATCAAAGAATTAACAAATACCAAGATAAGTGATATGTCTTATTTGACAGATGAATTAGGTCTTACTAACTTAGGGACTGTGTACCATATCGATAACAAGAATAAGGCACTTAGAGTAGTCAATATAATTACTGGTAAGACTGAAAATAGTTCACACAATAGGGTTTAGGAGGCTATGAAGTTGTTAAAAAAGCACAAACATTTAGAGACAAATAGTATGGATCAAGGGGTAAAGATGATAACGGTCTCTGCTCCTTCATCAGTAAATACAGAACAATTCAATACTATAAGAACGAATATTGAATTTTCAAATGTAGATGTCACTACGAAATCGATTGTTATGACATCAGCAACAGCATCGGAGGGAAAATCTACTGTAGCAGCTAATTTAGCGGTATCATTTGCACGCCAAGGGAAAAAAGTACTCTTAGTAGATGCTGATTTACGGCGACCAACGATCAATGCAACATTCAGTATCAAAAATCCAGTTGGCCTCACTAATTTTTTGACAGAACATAGTATTTCAGCAAACGATATCTTTTATAAGACATCTGTTGATAATCTTTATATTATTCCTAGTGGTCCAATACCACCCAATCCTTCAGAATTGATTGGCTCAAAACGGATGGAGAGCCTGATCGTAGCATTGCAAGATGCATTTGATCTTATTATCTATGATGCACCACCAGTATTATCTGTGACAGATGCACAGATCTTAGCTACAAAGGTCGATGGAACAATATTAGTTGTTCGTGAAAATAAAGCTGAAAAAGAAGCTGTGAAACAGGCTGTTAGTTTGATACGTCATGTCCATGCTAAGATAATTGGAACTGTACTAAATGATGTAGATGGTGGAGCAACTGGTTACTATGGATATTATGGATATTATGGTAAAGAAAACTAATATCATTTTATTTAAATGACTGGAGGGGAAAATCAAATGCACTTTGAAAAAATTGTAGATCTACATTGTCATATTTTACCTAGCATTGATGATGGTTCACCTGATATGGAACATTCACTTGCATTGGCAAAAGAAGCAGTAAGAGACGGTGTGACTCATATATTGGCAACCCCACATCATCTAGATAATACGTATGTAAATCATAAAAATGATGTGATCAAGTTAGCACGGGAGTTTCAAGAAGAATTAGATTTACGTAAAATTGATCTTAAAATTTTTCCAAGTCAAGAAGTTCATCTCAATGGGGATTTATTACACAAGTATGAAGATCTCTTGGGGGCTGACGAGAAAAAGAACTATATGTTACTAGAGTTTCCGCACGCAAATGTTCCAGCGTATGCCAGACGTATAATTTTTGAATTGCAAAAATTAGGAACTACACCTATTATTGTACATCCTGAGCGAAATCGAGAAATTCAAAGTAATTTAAATTTACTATATGAATTTATTCAACAAGGTGCATTGGCTCAATTAACAGCAACTAGTTATATTGGCGGATTTGGAGAACATGTAGCGGATATTTCACGTAAATTAGTTGAACATAGACTGGTTCAAATAGTTGCTTCAGATGCACATACATTAAAGGGAAGAGATTTTGTTCTACGTGAAGCATTAGAGCAATTAGCTAAAGATCACGGAGATGATATGGCATATGAATTCGAAAAAAATGCAGAAAACATCTTGAATGGTTCTAATGTAATTGCGGCAGGATATAGGAAATTTGAGAAGAAAAGGCGGTTTCTTTTCTTTTAAAATACGAGGAGGGATCGAAAAGCATTGGAAAATAAGATGACAGCAAAAAATATAGTTCTTGATAAAAAGGCAGTAGAGCATCAGTATGCATATATGTTTTTTAAACGTGTTTTTGATATCATTCTTAGTGCAGTTGGTTTGCTAGTATTAGCTATTCCATGTTTGATCATCGCATTATTTATTTTTGCTTGTGATCGAGGACCTGTTTTTTACACACAAGAACGAGTAGGAAAAGACGGAAAAAAATTTATGATCTATAAATTTAGATCAATGTACGTGAATGCAGATACATTACTTGAAAAATTAAAAGAAAAAAATGAAGTTACTGGACCGATGTTTAAAATGAAAAATGATCCTAGAGTTACATCCGTTGGTCGCTTTTTACGTAAAACTAGTTTAGATGAGTTGCCACAATTGTGGAATGTTTTACGCGGGGATATGAGTTTAGTAGGTCCAAGACCACCGTTACCAAGTGAAGTCAGGGAATATAGTGACTATGACAAACAACGCTTATGGGTGATCCCTGGATGTACAGGACTATGGCAGGCGACAGAACGTAATAATGTAGGTTTTTCAGAGATGGTAGATTTAGACTTGACATATATTCAGCATAGAAGTTTGTTGTTAGATGCTAAGATAATTCTATTGACCTTTTTGATGATAGTTCACCCAAAAGGTGCGTATTAATTATAATTATCGATCAGAATCAATTTGAATTATGCAAAAATAAATAATTTTAAGAAGTTCTATGAAATTCATGTAGTTTTCATAGGCTTTTTTGTGTTTTACCAAAAAAACGGTAATCTTCAACAAAAATATCACACTATAATGGTTAAAAATATTTTAAGGGTAATTTTTGATATTGCGTTTACATTATGAGCGTAGTATCATTTAAATATAAATAAATTAACTTAACAGGTTGTGTAGTTAGTTTATACAATATATATCCTCTATTTCCCCGTGTTTGTCGCTGGTTCCGATGGCTGGGGATTTTTTTATTTACGCTATGACAGCGGTATCGTAGAGTGATTTTTTCTAATTATTGTAAACTATCTTTTGAAAAATATGAGCGGTCCAAATTTTTAAGTGAGCCGTTTCTAATCACAAAAAAGCCCTTGTCCATCGGGAGGACAAGGGCTTTTACTAAATTAACTATTTCGTAATGTCGCCACCGACATATTTTTCCGAAAGTTTTTTCAGTGTGCCATCTTTACGCAACTTATCGAGGGCTTTATTGACACTGTTTTGAAGTGATTTATCTTTTTTAGACATCAAAGCACCGATCTTAGCTGGATCTTCTTCTTTAGAGACGTCAGTTGCTTTGAGCCCTTTAGTTGAGTGGTCTTTTTTGTAGGCATACCAAGCAGACATCGAGTTGATCGCACCTTTTGCACGATCTTGTTTGATCAGATCAAGGGAAGTCGTAAAGTCTGATGAAGGAACGACACTTGCTTTATATTTTTTGGCGACCAATGCGTTATCTGTACCAGTACCAGCAGCGATCTTTTGTCCTTTTAGCTGGCTTAATTTGGTCAAGTCAGTGCCCTTTTTAGTGATCAAAGCAAAGTGTGAATAGATATAAGGTTTTGAGAAGCGGTATTTTTCTTTCCGTTCTTTAGTGATCGTTACGTTGTTCAAGACGACATCGTATTTACCCGTGTCAAGACCTGCGATCAAACCATCCCATTTAGTAGGAACAAATTTAGCTTTGAGTCCCATTTCCTTGGCGAGTTGCTTACCCAATTCGACTTCAAAACCGGTCAATTTACCGTCTTTACGGTAAGAATATGGAGCAAATGTTCCTTCCAATCCAATGGTCAAAGTTCCTTTTTCCTTTAATTCTTTAGTCGTTTGTGCTGGAAGCTTTTCAGCAGCTGAAATATGTTGGGGCTTTACGGCGTTCAAGGCAAAAGTCAAGCCTAGGACACCTGCGACAGCTAAGATATTTTTAAATGTTTTTTTCATGATAAATTCCTTTCGTTAATTCAAGTTATCTAATGTCATCGCACTGATGAAATCCTTGATCCGTGGATCTTTTGAATTGAAAAAGTCATCTTTTGATCCTGAGAAATTGATCTGCCCGTCTTCGATAAAGAGGACCTTATCTGAAACGTGGCGCGCAAATTCCAGATTATGGGTCACGATGATCAGTGATTGTTTTTCGGTTGCTAATTCTAAGAGTACTTTTAAAACTTCGAGCTCTAACTCAGGATCAAGCGCACTCGTTGGCTCATCTAAGAGAATGTAACGCGGGCGCATCGCAAGTGAACGGGCGATCGCAACACGTTGAGCTTGACCACCTGAGAGTTGGTTAGGATAGGCATCGGCTTTTTGTTTGAGTCCGACTTTATCCAATAGTTCTAAAGCGCGTTTTTTAGCAGTCTGCTTGTCTTCTTTTAAGACGTGGACTGGTCCTTCCATGACGTTTTTTAAGACCGTCAAATGTGGAAAGAGATTGTAGTCTTGAAAGACCATTTCGGTTTTTTGGCGGACTGCTAAGGTTTCTTTTTTAGTGATCTTTTTGGCAAAATCAAGCTCGATCCCATCACAATCATAGGTCCCGCTCTCAGGTCGTTCAAGTAAGTTCAATGAACGTAATAGCGTCGATTTACCCGAACCAGAGGGGCCCACTAAGACCGTTGTTTCATGATCGTTAAATTCAGTTGTGATATTTTTGAGCGCAGTTTGTGTGCCAAAAGTTTTAGTTACATTTTTAAGTCTCAACATAAATTATGCCTCCCTATACTTGGGGCTTGAGGTAACGAGTCGTCACCTTTTCAAGCCAACTTTGAACAAACGATAATATTGTACATAAAATCGCGTATAGAGCGGCCACCGTACAGTACATTACTAAAGGTTGGTAATTTTCGGCTGCAATCTGTTGACTGACTTCAAACATTTCAACGATCGTGATCGTCGAAGCAAGTGAAGTATCTTTGACTAAGCCGATAAAACTATTTGACAGCGGCGGTAACGAGACGCGCGCTGCTTGTGGAATGATGATCCTAAAGAGTGTCTGGAAGCGTGTCATCCCGATCGCTTGGGCTGCCTCCCATTGCCCCTTAGGAATGGATTCGATGGCTGCTCGGATCGTTTCAGAGGCATAAGCGCCAGTATTTAACGTAAAGACGATGATGCCTGCTGTAAATGGTTCGAGCTTGATCCCGTCAGGAAAGACGCCCTTGATCGTCAAATATGGAAGTCCGAAATAGACGATAAATAATTGAACGATCAAAGGAGTGCTGCGGAAAAGCCACACATAGAATCTAAAAATTGCTTTGATAATCAAAAATGGACCTTTAGTTTGTGAAATACGGATCAAAGCCGTGATCAAAGCCAACACGAGCCCTAGGGCAAACGAGATGACTGCGAGCGGGATCGTATATTTGATCCCCGCACTGATCAGTTCCGGCAACGATGACCAAACTGTGTGCCACATTTTATCCACCACCTTTAAAAATAATGTACTTTTAGTAAGTTAAGACCACTTAAATTGTACGTGGTTTCAACTAAATAAGCAATAGTAAAAGCCTAATTACTTAAAATAAGTTATTTTTGGTAAAAAGATAACTATAGTTCCGTTCCTCTTTCCCCGATAAGCTCAATTAATGTTAAAATTAAGATAACTAAACAAAAGTGGGTGATCAGATGTTTCCAGAAAGACTACGGGCCTTAAGACTAGGGGCAGGGCTATCGTTAAGCGAATTAGCACAAGCACTGAACCAAATGGAGGTCTCATACAGCAAACGCAACAAAACGATCTCACAGATCGGAAAATGGGAGCGAGGTACGACCACACCATCCTATCTGGAAGTTTTGCAGTTAGCACAATATTTTCAGGTGTCACTAGATTATTTAAGTGGGCGTTCTTTTGACAATTATGATCTTAATGAGTTATTTGCTTCCAATGCGCAATTATCATTTCAACAACAAAAACTGACAGCTAAGACACGTGGTGAGATCTATGCCTTGATCAAGGGTTATTTGAATCAGCCAACTGCTACAAAACAAACGACTGAAGAGATCAGCTTAGATTTAGGATGGGACCACATTGAAGATAAATAGAACTGTTATTAAAAATATTGCTTTAAATTTTATTGGTGCGCTCGTCTATGCGTTAGCGATCAACTCCTTTTTGATCCCGAGCAAGTTAGGCGAAGGTGGCGTGACGGGCTTGATGACGATCTTTTATTACTGGATCGGTTTTCCCCCAGCACTGACGAACCTGATCTTAAATGGGATCTTATTATTTGTGGGCTGGAAGATGTTGAGTAAACAGACGGTGTTATACACGATCGTGGCGATCGCTAGTATCTCTTTTTGGCTCAAACTAACTAGTCAGATCCATTTTAAGCTCCACGATCCTTTAGTTGCAGCTATCATTGGTGGTGTTTTGATGGGGATCGCAATGGGCATTATCATGAAAGGCGAAGGCACTACGGCGGGCAGTACGATCTTGGCTAAGATAATGAATAAATACTTTGGGATCAAGACTGGTTCAGCGATGCTAGGTTTTGATCTGATGGTAGCGATCCCGTCATTTGTTTTGATCGGTTTTGAAAATATGCTCCTGACGATCATTGAATTATACATTTCAGCAGTAGTTTTAAACAAGATGTTAGAAGCATTTATTGCGAAACGAGCTTTTACGATCATTTCAGACAAAAGCGAAATGATCGCTCAGGCGTTATCAAACCTCAACCAAACAGGGATCACGTTACTGGATGGTCATGGCTATGTCAGTGGGCAACCAAAAAAGATCATCTATTGTGTTTGTGAAGCCAAGCTACAAGTCAAAGTCATGGATAAGATCGCGCAGATCGATCCCAATGCCTTTGTGGTCTTAGACGAGGTCAGAAGCGCCTATGGCAACAACTTGATTAAATTATTATAAAAATTAGTTGACATTGCTCTAATATGTTTGTATTATGAATAGCAACAGAAGTCGTAGAAGTAGTCCTATCATCTGGGAGTCAGAAAGCTGGCGGTCGATGCGAGCCAGTCAGGGTGGTAGGTACCAAATATAGACGACGTGATTCTGAACGGCAGACCGGACCGTTATCGCGCCGGTGAAAGTGAAGTGAGTTTTATTACTTGCTTAAGCTGGGTGGTACCACGGTTTATTTAAGTCGTCCCTTTTTTAGTTAAGGGGCGACTTTTTTTGTGGTCAGTCAAGAGAATTTAGGAGGGAAATTTATGCACAAATGTGGTGGACTTTTGCGCTATTTACATAACGAGAGGAAATTAAGGCAATGTAGATAATTTTAGATTTGGGGGAATAATTTAGGATGAAAAAGATAAATTTTAGTGAAGCAATTATTATTTTAGTTTTGATGTTAGCCATTTTAGGGACTGGAGTCATCGGATTTGGTCTTTCGCCACAATTGCCAGTCTTATTTGTTATCGCCTTGCTCATTGCTTGGGCAAAGGTCAAAAAGGCTACTTGGGATGATGTTCATGAAGGGATCACAGAAGGGATCACGACAGCGATCATTCCGATCTTTATCTTCTTATTGATCGGGACTTTGATCGCGGTTTGGATCAAAGCAGGTATCATTCCAGCCTTGATGGTCTTTGGCTTTAGTAGCTTGAGTGTTAAATTTTTTGTTCCATCGGCCTTTATCGTGTGTTCGTTGGTCGGGTTATCGATTGGGAGTGGTTTTACTACGATCTCAACGGTCGGGATCGCGATCTTAGGAATGGGGATGACGATGGGCTTAGATCCAGCTTTAGTAGCGGGTGCGATCTTATCAGGTGCGATCTTTGGCGATAAGATGTCGCCTTTGTCTGATTCGACCAACTTGGCTTCAGCAGTGGCAGGTTCTGAACTTTTTGCCCACATTAAAAATATGATGTGGACAACGATCCCAGCCTTTTTGATCTCTCTAGTTGGCTTTTTAGCCCTCGGACATGCTAGCAAAGCACCAGATATGACACGGGTCAATGAAACGATCAATATTTTAAATCAACATTTTACGATCAATTGGTGGGCTAGTTTACCGATCATCTTGATGTTTGTCTGTGCATGGTGCAAGATCCCAGCGATCCCGACTTTGTTTATCAACATTTTTGTTTCAACGGTGATGATCTTTATCAATGATCCACATTTTACGATCAAACAGTTAGCTAGCTTAGTGGAGACAGGGTTTGTTGCACAAACAAAAAATGCCGACGTAAACGCATTATTGACTCGTGGCGGGATCTCCAACATGATGGGGACAGTATCATTGATCATCATGACATTGGCTTTAGGTGGACTTTTGATGAAATTTGGGATCGTTGCAGCTGCGATGGATCCATTAGCTAAAAAGTTAAATACACCAGGCAAATTAGTTACTGTGACGATCTGTTCTGGGATCGCGATCAACTTATTTGTTGGGGAACAATACCTCTCTGTGATCTTGCCAGGCCGTGCATTTAAGGGGGCATTTGAACGTTTGAAACTCGATCCGTTGAGTTTGAGTCGGGTCTTAGAAGATGGCGGAAGTGTTATCAATTACTTGATCCCATGGGGCGTGGCCGGTTCATTTGCGGCTTCGACATTAGGTGTCTCGGTCTTAGCTTTTCTACCATTTACTTTCTTTAGTTTGTTGTGTCCAGCCTTTTCGATCTTAAGTGGGATCACGGGTATTGGTCTGAAATGGCAAAAAAAGTCAGCATAGAAGTTAATTGATTTTACAAAATTTTTCGCGATGTGCTAGGATAAAAGACGGAAGAACAAATTAATAGAGAAAGCGAAGAGAAAAAGTGGATATCTTAACTAAATTATATGGCCCTTTTTTTGATGTAAACAACTGGAAAACGGTGATCGAATCTGGTGAAGACTGGATGATCATTTTCTCCTTAGTTTTGATCGAATGTCTATTGTCCGTCGATAATGCGATCGTGTTAGCGGCCCAGACCCAAAAGCTACCCGATAAAAAGCAACAAGAAAAATCCCTTTTCTATGGTCTTTGGGGCGCTTATATCTTCCGCTTTGCCTTGATCGGGGTCGGATCTTATCTGATCCACTTCTGGGAGATCAAAGTGCTGGGGGCAGGTTATCTGATGTATCTATCGCTCAACCACTTTTATCGGATGAAGTATCCAGAGCGTGCTAAGCGGAAAAAAGGTAAAAATAAAAAACCGATCTTGCCGTTGTTTTGGTCGGTCGTGATCTCGATCGAATTGATGGATATCGTCTTTTCGATCGATTCGATCTTAGCTTCGTTAGCGATCTCGCCTAATCCAGTTATCGTCTTGATCGGGGGCTTGATCGGGATCTTATGTATGCGGGGGATCGCAGAAGTTATCATGCGCCTGATCGATATCGTGCCTGAACTTGAAGTGATGGCATACTTTTTGATCGGTCTGATCTCGATCAAATTATTCTTAACGATCCCAATGATCGATATCGAGATCCCAGCAGCTGCTTTTGGGATCGTGGTCTTGGCATCAGTCGTGGTGACTTTGATCGTGCATAAAGTTAGAAATTAAGAGGAAGTTACATGTTATTACAGCGGTTAGATTTTTTATTGCCGTACACGGTCAAACGCTTGACCTCAGCTGATGTAGATGAGATCTTGGCTTTACAAGCTAAACATTTAGAATACCATCAGCACTATCAAACAGATCAAGTGACTAAAGAAGATATTTTAGCTGAATTAGAAACATTGCCACCAAAAGCTTTACCCGAGCAAAAGTTTTATCTGGGCTTTTATGCTAAAGACGAGTTAGTAGTTCTAGTAGATCTGGTTTTAGATCATCCAAAAGCTAATTGTGCTTGGTTAGGGCTAGTGATGACCGAAAAGACAAAGTTACGTCAGCACTATGCCACTAGAGTTTTGACAGCACTTAGAGCTGCGTTGAAGCGTGAAGGCTACAAAGAGTTGATGACTTCATCAGCCTTATCAGATGTGAATGCGCAAGCCTTTTTGAATGCACAGGGATTTGAACAAGGAATGGTGACTTGGGTATATGATCCTAAACTAGGTCGTGATATACAAGTCATTCTTCGCGGGATCGAGTTATAATTAGATATTTGAGGTGATGATTTGAACTCAGAGACATTTGCACAAAAAACGGCCAAGGGTTTGGTCTTAGTTGATTTTTATGCCGACTGGTGCGGGCCTTGTAAGCTACTTGAGCCGGTATTAGAGACTTTAGAGCAAGAATTTGGAGACCAGATCAAATTTGTCAAAGTCGATGTCCAACAAGCCCAAGATCTGGCTGTGGCTAATAATGTGATGAGCATTCCAACAATGTTATTATTCGTTGATGGAGTTGCAAAAGAAAAATTGACGGGTTATAAGCATTTGACGGATATGCGTCAATATTTGACCAGTAAGCTCGAACAATATAGTTAGATCAAAGAGGCTGCAAAAACTTGTGGCCTCTTTTGTGATAGAATAATAGTAATTACTTTTTACAATAGGTGTCTTAATAAAATGAAAATAGCGATTTTAACGGATAGCTCAGCTGTGATCGATGCTGATGCTGCCGCGAATTTAGATGTAAAAATATTAGCTCTACCGTTACTTTTGGGACAAAAGGTATATTATGAAGGGCAAGATCTCCATGATGGAGAACTTTTTGACCTAGTGAATGACTCTAAAGAAACACTAAATATTGCTTCAGTTTCGCGAAAAACGCTCGCCCAGCAGATGCAAATACTAGCTGATGCTGGCTATACTGACGTGATCTGTATTTATTTAGCCAATGGGATCAATGCTTTAGATGAGAATCTACGGGCATACGCTAAATCAGAAGTTAGGGCATTGAATGTGCACTTGTTTGATTCACATACGACAGGGCTAGCTCAGACAAAATTAGTGCGTCAGGCGGCCAAACTAGTCAAAGCAGGTGAAGATGTCACCCAGATCTTAGCTGAGTTAAGTGTGATGCGTGATAAGACGCAGACCATTGTGATCGATGATATTCGTAATTTACGTAAAACGGGTTATGTCTCAAATGGGACTCCGGCCGTTGGCAATGCTTTATTACACTTAAAGACGCTACTGGAATTCACAGATGATGGTAAATTAGCGGTCTTGGATACGAGTGTCCGAATGAAAAAGGCATATCATAAGGTGCTTGAACAGATCAATGGTAGTGGACAAGTAGTGACCGATCTCATGTTGATGTGTGATGAAGCATCAGCTGAAACGGCCAATAAGTGGTTACAAAAATTTCAAACTGATCTTCCAGATACAAAACTTGAGATCACACGGCTCAAACCTTCGATCAGAGCGCATGTGGGCGAAAAGAGCCTTTTAGTCAGTTGGATCTATGCTTAATGAATGAAACAATGCGGTCAGTGCCGTATGTATAATAAGGGCCCATCACGATGGATCGTATCGTGGTGGGCCTTTGTTGCATTGTGGTCTAGCTAGATATATATTTTGATAGTTTTTGCAAAAAAATCCCTGACACTGAGGGACTTAAAAGTTATTTACCAACGCTCCAGCCACCATCGATCTGCATGACTGAGCCGTGGATATAATCGGCGACTGGACTGGCTAAAAAGAGACTCAGTTCAGCCACTTCACTAGGCTCAGCCCAACGTTTAGCCGGAGTGTTTTGGGCGACTTCTTTTGCCATCGTAGCATCGCCTAAAAAATCGGCTTGATTCATCGGGGTCTTGATCGCTCCAGGGGCAATGCAGTTGGCCCGAATACCTTTGGCTGCGTAGTCAAAAGATAATTGCTTGGTATAGCCGATGATCGCATGTTTGCTGGCGGTGTAAGCTGCCCCGCCACCACCTGCGATCAAGCCAGCGATCGAAGCCATATTGATGATCACGCCATGTTTTTGAGCCAACATCATCGGTAAGAGCGCATTGGTCAATAAAAAGATGCTCTTTAGATTCGTGTCAAAGATGTTATCCCAAAGCTCTTCAGTCGTTTCTAGGCTAGGTGTATAAGCATCTAAGATCCCAGCCGTGTTGAGTAAGATATCGACACGGTCGGTGTGATCGAAAATAAATTCCACCAAGTGTGTGATAGCAATTTTTTCACGGATATCACAAGGATAAAAGAAAAAATTAGTGGGATAGGTCTGTTTGAGCTCAGTTAGAGCAATATTTTCAGCCAGATCTGTGCCAAAAAAAGTGCAACCTTGCGCTAAAAATGCTTTAGCTTGAGCAAGTCCGATCCCAGAAGCCACGCCAGTTCCAACGACAACTTGTCCAGTTAATTTAGGATAATGTGTCATTAGTCCACCAATTCCCAATCAGTCGCTAAAACATCACATGAAGTTGGCATAAATTGTGAAAGTGATGGTTCTTCTTTAGTTTTGATCATAAGATAATGGTTGATCTTTTCGCCGTTTAAAGTGTCATCTTTAACAACAAAGATATATTCTTCACTTGCCCCCCAACCAACAGTCCGGACGGCTTTTTTTCCAGCTTTTAAAGCGGGTAATACTTCTTCAAATGTCATCTAAAATACCTCGTTATTCTGTTAGATCGATCGCTTTGCTTAAGAAATAGACTAAAATTGCACCGAGAGTCATTGAAATAAATTCGCCGATCCCGACAGAAAGATAAGTTGCCCAAAATGGTAAGTCACTTACATAGTGTAATTCTAAGGCTACGCTCCAAGACATCAGTGAGCATATAATGACACAGATGGTCAACTTAAGTGGCACCAAACTGATCTTGCGTGTTGCCCAGTAGCTAAGAGTAGTCATCACTAAAGTCCCTAAAGTACCAAAGATCACATCGATGATCCCTAAGGGCGATTGGAGATTAGCGAGCGCACAGCCTAAAGTTACAGCCCAGATATAACGCTTGTTAAAAACGCTCAAATTATTGAACAATTCTGAAAAGCGCAGTTGGACAGCACCAAAGCTCAATGGGTTGATCAATGTAAAAGCGACATATAAAGCTGCGACCATCCCAGCCTTAGCTAGCTGGATAGTTCGAGTATGTGTTTTTGTCATAAAATGTCTCTCCTAGTTTTTTATTACGGTGGGATGTTTGCGAACCACCAATGATAGTATAGGTAGAATTTATGAAAAATGCAAACTTTGATATATAAAATTCCATGTCTTACTGCTATAATAAAGAAGTGTTTAAAAGTGTTTATTTTCATTAAAGGATTTTGATTTTCTGAAAGGGTGACAGAAATGGAGTACAGGCGGAAGAAAAGGGTATTAGCCAGTTATCGCAAAATGAATAAGCGAAAGCTTTGGCTAGCTTCTGGTATGACAATGATGGCGATCTCGACAGGGATGTATGCAACACAAAACGTTAAAGCCGATCAAGTGAGTGTAGAAGCACAAAATACACAGCAAGTAGCCACAGATAAGGATAGTAGTAACATATCAAATACGCAAAATGATCAGACTGCTGTACAACTAGAACAGAATGTATCTGAACGAAAAGATGTGCAAAAAGATAGTTCTGATACAAGTGATCAAGCACAAGTTGGATTAAATGATACAGCTCAGGCAGACACTGTCAATGATACTGATCAAGTACAGGATAAAGTTGAAAATTCGGCGGATAATTCAGTAGCTGATCCAAATACTACCCAAGAATTACAATTGAAAACTGATGAAAAGCAAGTAAATGAAAATGTGGCTGAAAATGCCCAAGAACAGCGACTTCAGGTCAATAAAGTTACAACTAAAATGCAAACACCGGATGCTATATACATAGGGGATAGTCAGTATACCCGTGGAGATGCTATTGACGTAGCATCATACCAATCTTGGTTAAATCAAGATGACTTCAATAAATTGAATCAACTGGGGATCAAAGCTGTTGTTGTTAAATTGACAGAAGGTCAAAGTTATGTGAATCCTGCAGCTACTAAGCAAATAAATTATGCTAAAAATGCGGGCTTAACAGTGTCTGTCTACCATTATGCGAGATTTAATGATGCTACCACGGGTTATGCTGAAGGCCAACATGTAGTAAATACGATGGAAAATCTAGGCTTAGGTCAAGATACATTGATCTTTGCGGATATGGAAGATAAGAGTACCTATAGTAACGATGTGAGTGGCAATCTAAATAGTTTTTGGAATGCTCTGTCGACAGCAGGATTTAATAATCATGCTGTTTATACAGGTGGAGGCTATCCCTACCATGAAGATGCGATCGCAACTGTTGGACGAGCGAAGACTTGGTGGTCACAATATCCTTTTGTACCAATCAATAATGGTTATTATGAAAATGAATGGCGGAACTTAGGATACGGTGCTTGGCAATTTTCATCAACTGCTTATTTGCCAGGGCGCGAAAATATGGGGGCATTAGATCTTTCGATCGATTTTAATGGTTTATTCTCAAAATCGGATACAGCTGAGAAACCTGTTACTCAACAAGTTTTTAAAGATGGACACTGGTATTTGATCGATCAAAAAACGGGTCAATATCTAACAGGTATTCAACCGATAACTGATCAAAATAAGGTAGTTTACTATAATGCTGTTGGTCAAATGCAATATGGACAACAGGAGATAGATGGACATTGGTATTTATTTGATCAAGTTACAGGTGCCATGCAGTATGGCTTCCAAAGCTTAACTCCATATGGTCAGGATAAGACTGTTTATTATGCCAATAACGGTCAAATGCAATATGGGCAACAAAAGATAGATGGTTACTGGTATAACTTTGATACTACTGATGGTGCCATGAAAACAGGACTTGTACAGATCCCAGAGCAAAATAAGACAGTCTACTATGCCAACAATGGCCGAATGCAATACGGTTGGCAATGGGTGAATAATGCTACACGTTATTTTGATACATTCAACGGTGCGATGGTCACAGGCCAGCAAAAGATCAATGGACACTGGTATTTGTTTGATAACAATGGTGCAATGCAACGTGGCTTCCAAAACCTTAAAGCTTATGGTGACGATAAGACGGTTTACTATAACCAAGATGGTTGGATGCTTTATGGATGGCAAGGGATCGATAATGTTCCATATTATTTTGACACATTCAACGGTGCAATGATGACCGGCGAACGTTATCTTAACGGACATTGGTATTTATTCAATGATAAAGGTCAAATGCAGCGTGGTTTCCAAAAAGTAATGGAAAATGGTAAAGAAAAGACGGTTTACTATAACTATGACGGTTGGCGTCTCTATGGTTGGCAGGGAATTGATAATGTTCCATACTATTTTGATAAATCAACTGGTGCAATGATGACTGGTGAACGTTATATCAATGGACATTGGTATTTATTCAATGATAAAGGTCAAATGCAACGTGGTTTCCAAAAAGTAATGGAAAATGGTAAAGAAAAAACGGTTTACTATAACTATGACGGTTGGATGCTTTACGGTTGGCAAGGGATCGATGACGTTCCATATTATTTTGACACATTCAACGGTGCAATGATGACCGGCGAACGTTATATCAATGGACATTGGTATTTATTCAATGATAAAGGTCAAATGCAACGTGGTTTCCAAAAAGTAATGGAAAATGGTAAGGAAAAAACGGTTTACTATAATTACGACGGTTGGATGCTCTATGGTTGGCAAATGATCGATGGCAAGCGTTATTACTTTGATACCTTTAATGGTGCATTATTAAAAGAAGAATAGGAGTATATGAATAAAAATGTTTGAGAAAAAATTACACTACAAGATGTATAAAGCTGGTAAGCATTGGGTATTTGCAGCAATTGCAGTAGGAATTTTTGGATTTGCTAGTACGACCAATGCTTTAGCAGATGAAACAAGTAGTAGCAATGAGGCCCAAACAGAACAAATATTAAATAATAACGAATCAACTGATACTACAATAGATGTTTCTAATGAGGAAAAAACAGACGAAGTTAAACTTACTGTACAAGATTCAAAAGTGGCTTTAAATGAAGAAACAACAGCTACTGAAAATAAAGATACAGCTACACAGACTGTGAACTCTTCTGAACAAAATACAACAATAGCTGATGATAAAAGTACCGTAGCTGATACAGCACAAGTTAAGACAGCTGAAAATAAATATACACAAGAAAATGTAAACGGAAATTGGTACCTCAAAGATGAACAAGGAAACTATTTGACTGGTTTTCAAGAGATAAAGGACCAAAATAAGACGGTTTATTATAATCCAGACAGTAAGCAAATGGTCTACGGGCAACAAAATATTGATGGAAATTGGTATTTATTTGACACGTTCGATGGTGCGATGCAAACTGGTCTACAATATATTCGTGATCAAAAGAAACTAGCTTACTACAATGAACAAGGTCAAATGCAGTATGGTACAGTTGAGATCGATGGTCAAAAATATCAAGCTGATACTTTTGATGGTGCTATTAAAGGCAAAGGTCAAACTAAGATCGCTGATAATTGGTATTTATTCGATGATGCTGGGCAAGTGGTCGATGGCTGGCAATGGATCAATGATCAAGGAAAAACCGTCTATTACAGTCCTAAGACAGCACAAATGGTTCATGGTCAACAAAATATCAGTGGTCACTGGTACCTATTCGATAAAACTACTGGCGCAATGCAACGTGGTTTTCAAAATTTGAAGGATTATGGTGACGATAAGACTGTTTATTATAATCAAGATGGCTGGATGCTTTATGGCCAACAAAAAATCGAAAATAAATGGTACAATTTTGACACCTTTAATGGTGCAATGAAGACAGGATTTGTAAAGATCCCTGAGCAAAATAAGACAGTTTATTATGCTCCAAATGGTCAAATGCAATATGGTTGGCAATGGATCGATAATGCAACGCGTTATTTTGATACCTTTAACGGAGAAATGGCTACGGGGCAAAAACTTATTACAGGTCACTGGTATCTATTTGATGATAATGGTGCAATGCAACGCGGTCTCCAAAATCTCAAAGACTATGGTGATGAAAAAACGGTTTATTATAACCAGGATGGTTGGATGCTCTATGGTTGGCAATGGGTAAATAATGCCACTCATTACTTTGATACTTTTAACGGTGCGATGACTACGGGGCAAAAGAAGATCAATGGTCACTGGTATCTATTTGATAATGACGGTGCAATGCAACGTGGTATTCAATATATTCCAGAAGATAATAAATTAGTCTACTATAATCAAGATGGCTGGATGCTTTATGGTAAACAAAATATCAATGGAGTAGATCATAATTTTAATACCTTCAATGGAGCTTTAGAGGCTAGAGGCCAAGTAAAAGTTGGAAATAATTGGTATCTATTTAATAATGCTGGAGCCATCCAGACAGGTTTCCAAGACCTTAAAGCATATGGTCAGGATAAAGTTGTTTACTATGATCCAAAAACAGCAGCAATGGTCTATGGTTATCAAAATATCGATGGTAATTGGTACCTATTTAGTCGTGCTAATGGTAGTATGCAACGTGGCCTTCAAAATGTTAATGGTGTTGACTTGTTATTTGACGAGAAAACAGGTGCTTTATTGACTGGTGTTCAAAATATCAAGGGTAGTAATTATTTTGTTGATAAGAGATCAGGGAATATCAAAAAGAATTTGGTAGTACTTGGTGCTGACAATAAATGGATGTATTTTGATGCCAAGACAGGTAAGGGAACAAATACTCTAGAAGACCAATATAAAAAAGGTGTCATCAGTGGTAATGTAGAGTTTATCACTAATAACGCAGCGTATTCCTTTGATGGTAATAGTTTTGAAAATATCAATGGATTTTTAACAGCTGATAGTTGGTATCGTCCAAAGTCTATCTTGAAGGATGGTAGTACTTGGACAGCTACAACAGAAAATGATCTACGTCCTCTGTTGATGACGTGGTGGCCAAATGAACAGATCAAGGCTAATTATCTAAACTATATGAAAGATAAGGGCTTCATCAATAATTCTGGGGCATATAGTGCTGAAAGTGATCCTAATTATATGGATTTTGCGGCTCAAGAAGTTCAAAGAAATATTGAACGAAAAATTGCTAAGGAAAATGATACAGCATGGTTGAGAGATCTGATAACTGATTTTATCAAGACACAAGATATCTGGAACGAGCAAAGTGAAGGGGTAAGTACTGAAGGCTTGCAAAAATTCCAAGGTGGCTTCTTGAAATATGTTAATAGTGAACTAACACCGTATGCTAACTCTGAATGGCGTAAACTAGGATACCAACCAACAATGTTGACGCAAAACAAAGTTGGAGCAGAGTTCTTGTTGGCTAATGATATTGATAACTCTAATCCTGTTGTTCAAGCTGAACAGTTGAACTGGTTACACTTCCTAATGAATTTTGGGACGATCACTGCCAATGATCCAAGTGCTAACTTTGATGGGATCCGTATCGATGCTGTAGATAATGTTGATGCAAGTTTATTGAGTATTGCTGGTGATTATTTCAAGGCTGCCTATAAAGTGGGTCAAAATGATGCAACAGCCAATAAACATATTTCTATCTTAGAAGATTGGAATGATAAAGATCCTGAATATGTAAATTCTATTGGTAACCCACAGTTGACGATGGATGATTACATCGTACAACAACTTAAATTTTCTTTAGGGCAGTCACCAGATAAAGTTGATAAAATGCAACGTTTCAAAGAATGGTATTTGGTGGATAGATCAAAAGACAATACTGAGAACACAGCTATTCCTAACTATTCATTTGTGCGTGCTCATGATGCGTCTGTACAAGAAGATATCTTGCAGTTGATCCAAGATACGACAGGAAAGCCATGGGGCGTATATACAAATGAAGAGTTACAACAAGGTCTAAAAGACTATATGGCAGATCAAAAACTGACCAATAAAAAATATAATCGCTACAATATTCCAAGTTCTTATGCTATTCTCTTAACGAATAAAGACACTATTCCACGTGTGTATTATGGAGATCTTTATTCAGATACTGGTAAATATATGGCAGAAAAATCGATCTACTTTGATGCGATCGATAACTTGTTGAAGACACGTACTAAGTATGTCGCTGGTGGTCAAACATTAGATGTAGATGATCATGATATTTTAACTAGTGTTCGTTTTGGTAAAGGTGCTTTAAATGCAACTGATAAAGGAACAAGTGAAACTCGGACTCAAGGTATGGGCTTGATCATCAGTAACAATAATAGTCTTAAACTAAATGATGGTGAAAAAGTCGTTCTACACATGGGTGCAGCACATAAGAATCAGGCATATCGTGCGGTGATGTTATCTTCTGCAGATGGTTTGATCAACTATACATCTGATGTAAATGCACCAGTTGTTTATACTAATAACGATGGTGATTTGATTTTTACAAATAAAGATGTTGTTGCAAATGGTAAAATTCAAGCCAATACCGCAATTAAAGGTGTTATGAACCCATATGTATCTGGTTATTTAGCTATGTGGGTCCCTGTTGGTGCTAGCGCAACTCAAGATGCACGGACAATAGCGTCAACTAAAACATCGACAGACGGGTCTGTTTTCCATTCTAATGCAGCCCTTGACTCAAATCTGATCTATGAAGGTTTCTCAAACTTCCAAGCCTTCCCAGAAAATGCAAGTGAAAATGCGAATGTTATCATTGCTCAAAATGTTGATCTTTTCAAGAGTTGGGGAGTTACAAGCTTCCAGTTAGCACCACAATATGTCTCCAGTCATGATGGTTCATTCTTGGATTCGATCATCGATAATGGGTATGCTTTCACTGATCGCTATGACCTTGCAATGAGTAAGAATAATAAATACGGTTCTCATCAAGATCTGATCAACGTATTAAAAGCTTTACATGCTGGTGGTATCCAAGTGATCGCTGACTGGGTACCAGATCAAATCTATAGTTTACCGGGCAAGGAAGTAGTATCAGTCGTACGATCAGATGAATTTGGCAAAAAAGTCGATGGTACCCAGATCGATAATACTTTATACGTTGTTAATACTATTGGTGGCGGACAATACCAAAAAGAATATGGTGGCCGTTATCTTGAAGAATTAAAACAAAAGTACCCTGAACTATTTAAGATAAAGCAACCTTCAACAGGAGCAACGATCGATCCTAGTGAAAAGATAACTGAGTGGTCAGCTAAATATCTAAATGGTACTAATATTTTGCATCGTGGGGCAGAATTTGTGTTACGCGATGGTGCTACTTACTTTAGAGTAGCTGAAACAAGTGAAGTATTTTTACCAAGTCAATTACGTGGTAAGATCACGAAGAATGGTTTCTGGAAAAATGATGCTGGGAAAGTTAACTACTACGATAGCGAAGGCGAAATTATGAAAAATGCTTTTGTAAAAGATGGTAAAAATAACTGGTATTATTTCGACAAAGATGGAAATATGGTAACAAATACTTCCTTAACGATCGATAGTGATGCTCAAGTGGCAGATTACTATTTCTTGAGTAATGGTATTTCTTTACGTGATGGTTTTGTTCAATTAGCTAATGGTGATGTTTATTACTATGACGTTAATGGACGTAAGTTGAAAAACGGTAAAGTAACAGTTAATAACGTCGAATACACTACCGATAAGAATGGTAAGATCATAGGTGAAAACGTTCTGAAAAAGTTAGATGAGATCGTTACAACTGGAAAAACAACTTTAATTTAAAGTTAAGGGGAATAACCTAAAAGTTGCATTCAACTTTTAGGTTATTTTTTTAGATATTTTACATGTAAAATATCCCTTGTTTTTATGGTTATTATCAGTATAATTTTATGTGTTGCGTATTTATTTTATGGTAGCAATAAATTGATAGAACGGAGAGAAAGAATGGATAATTTTGAAGTGAAGAAGCACTACAAAATGTATAAAGCAGGAAAAAATTGGGTAGTAGCTCCACTGATCACTGTAGGGGTCGTTACAGGGATCGCAATAGGGACATCGATATCCATGGCAGATGAAGTTAGTGTGAGCAATGAAGATGTTCAAGTAGCTCGATATGTAAAAAGTTTAAATTTTGACAATAATTCAGTTTCTAACGAAGATGAAATATTAAAAAATAATGATTATAACGATAAAAAAGAAATTGAAAAAACGGATGAAACAAAGGATGCTAATAATGATGAGAAGATAACAAATGAAACTGTGGCTCAAAGTAATGTATCTGGAGAACGATCTGTTACTGATAATACAGCTGATAAAGTTACTGGGGAACAAAAAATAGAGGGTCATTGGTATTTGTTTAATGATCAAGGCGAGGTACAACAAGGACTTCAAGATCTTCATTCGTACGGATCAGAAAAGCATGCTTACTATAATGAAGATGGGCAAATGCAATATGGTTGGCAACGAGTAAACGATGAAGCTCATTACTTTGACACATATGATGGAGCGATGGCAGTTGGT
>NZ_CAQLEL010000013.1:0-6325 GCF_948826705.1 uncultured Ligilactobacillus sp. | reverse complement strand
CCAGGATCAAACTCTCAATTTAAAGTTTGTGACTCTTTATTTTTACTAGCGAATTGACTTCGCAAAATGTTTATTGCTCTCATCACTTAGATAAGAGACCCTGCACATTTGCTTATCGAAACTTTGTTCAGTTTTCAAAGATCTACTCAATTTTTATTCATTTTCTTGAATAAAAATTCATTGATATGCCTTATCGACTTAATTATTATATCCAAACTTGCATCTCAATGTCAACAAGTTTTTTGAATTAATTTTTAAGCGATCTGAGATGCTTGATCACATCTCAATGACAAGAACTACTATACTCACTTTTAGCTTAAACGTCAACCCTACTTTTAAATTTTTTTGCATAAAATTTCACTTTATACCATTTAAAACACGAACATAAATCGCCCTTAAATATCATCGTTCGTTTTTTACCCAATAAATCAGCATATCTTTGACTGAAAAGCTGTTTTTTGCTCAGTAAAACACTTACATTTTCCATGGAAAAATTTTTTCAAAAAAAATCTGCAGACATGAAGTCTACAGATCTTTCAACAATTATTTAGTTACACGTGCCAAGAAATAACGCTTTTTACCACGACGGACGATCACAAATTTTCCATCAAAGTTTTCTGCTGGATCGATCACCGCATCTAGGTCTTGAACACGATCACCATTGATATAGATCGCTCCATTAGTTACATCTTCACGGGCTTGACGCTTAGAATTTTCGATCCCTGTGTTAACGAGCCATTCAACGATATTTTCCGGTTCAGAACTGATCTCAACTGTTGGCATATTTTTAAAGCCCTGCTCGATCTCAGCAGCAGTTAAAGCTTTCACTTCACCTGAGAAGAGTGCCTTAGAGATATGTTCAGCCTGCACAACAGCTTCTTTTCCATGAACAAATTCGGTCACTTCTTTGGCTAAGCGTCGTTGAGCTTCACGCAATTCTGGATGTTCTTCAAGTTTCTTCGCTAATTCAGCGATCTGAGCTTCATCCAAGAAAGTAAAGTACTTCAAGTATTTAACAACATCACGATCATCTTGGTTCAACCAGAATTGGTAGAATTCATATGGTGTTGTTTTTTCTGCGTCAAGCCACACTGCACCACCAGCTGTTTTACCAAATTTTGTCCCGTCAGCTTTCAACATCAATGGGATCGTCAAGGCAAATGCTTGGGTATCTGAGCCTTCCATTTTGTGGATCAGATCGATCCCAGCTGTGATATTGCCCCATTGATCAGCTCCACCGATCTGAAGTTGCACATCTTTTGTCTTCAACAAATGATGGAAATCGATCGCTTGCAAGATCTGGTACGTAAATTCAGTATACGAGATACCTACCTCTAAGCGGCTAGCGACAACTTCTTTATTCAACATCGTATTAACATTGAATAATTTACCATAATCGCGCAAGAAATCTAATAAACTGATCTCTTTTAACCAATCATAGTTATTAACGATCGTGATATTATCTTTGCCAAAGAGTGCCTTCATTTGTCCTGTCAAGGCCTCTTCATTGTGATGAACTTGTTCCATCGTTTGTAAAGTCCGTTCTGACTTCTTACCAGATGGATCACCGATCGAACCGGTACCCCCACCGATCAAGATGTGCGCACGATGACCAGCCATTTGGAATCGTTTCAACATCATAAATGGGATCAAATGCCCAATATGCAAACTATCACCAGTCGGATCGACTCCACAGTAGACACCGATCGATTTTTCAGTCAATAACTTTTCTAAACCAGCTTCATCTGAAACTTGGTTGACAGCGCCCCGCCATTTTAATTCTTCTAAAATATTTTCCATTTAGGATCCTCCTTTTAATAAAAAAGTCCCCGATGAAAAATCATCAGGGACGAATTAATTTCCGCGTTACCACCCAGATTGCTACATAAATGTAACCAACTCTGTCATCGATATCGGAATGACCCGTTGTTGCTCCATAGTGTACTTCGCAAAAATCATATATGCCACCTTCCAGCATTAGTGGCTCTCTGTGATAGGGATGAGATCTGCTACTATCTACTTCATCGCAAATAATAAAATACCTTGGTTGATTATAGCACAAAACTGGCTACTTACTCCAGAAAATTTATGTGTTAGCTTTCTTTTGCTGACAGTCTGGGCAAATACCATACACATCATAGCGACTATTGACGATCTCATAGTCACTTTGAGCCTGTGCCAACTTTTCTAATTCTAAGTAAGTGTCATCAAAAATATCCTCGATCTTGCCACATTCTAAGCAGATCAAATGATAGTGTGGCTTAGCGAAATAATCATACCTTACATGCCCCGCACTATCCAAAGCCACTTCAGATACTAGATCAGACTTTGCCAACAATTCGAGAGTATTATACACAGTTGCCAAACTCACCTTGATATCTTGCTTTTGCAGATATTGATGGATCATCGTGATCGATGGATGCTCATCTGAACACATCAGATATGCTAAGATCGCTTGGCGTTGTGGTGTTGATTTTACCCCGTGTTGCTTTAACTTTTGTGCTGAAGATACTAATAATGTTTGATCTTTCATTGGCTCCACCTGCGCTATTATATAGCTTATCCTTTCTTATTGACTTCTCACTTAGATGATACGCTATTTGAAAAAAAAAATCATCCAATACTTTATCATGTCAAACATTTAGTATCTCAATGTGGCAAGAAAAGAAGCTGTAACTTAGCTATCAACAGCTTAAGTGAAGCTGCCCAGCCATGATCAAATAAACTTGTTAAACGACCTGACCATAATAAGTTCAACTCGATCAATAAAAGACATAGCGCAAAACCTAAGATCAAATACTCACTCACATGCCCTGTTCGATAATAAAATAGTCGTTTACGCGCACTTCGCTTGAATTTAGAAAAGGGCCAAAACCAATGGATACTATTTTTGGAGAAACTGTCTTCGACTAAATGCAAAAGATAGCCGATCAGTAGCCAAAAAGGTAAGTGAATTGCCGCAGTCGTTAAATATGCTTTAGCAATAAATACAGCCAACAAGTAGACCCCAGCCGCCACAACTAACGAATGTGTCGCTCCACGATGCCCTAATGTTTTATTGGCTACTTTACTAACAACTTGACTCCGCTTACCGATAAATGACCTTGGATGGTCGATATCTGGCAAAACGCTACCACAGACTAACGCCGCAGTATTGATAAATGTCACTTGATCGACTGCGGCTAGCATGGGCAAGCCTACAGCCAGTGAGACTGTTATATGTGTACGATATTGCATCGTTTTTCCTCAAATCTAACTAAATTGTCGTCACATACCGCAAAGTACTCCGCTCACCTTTAGTAACAACTTGTAACTGATATGGCAATTGCGCCTGTAATTCGGTAACGTGACTGATTATCCCGACCATGCGATCTTTCCCCTCGATCGTTTGCAAAGTTTCTAAAGCAACTCGTAAAGCTTCTTGATCGAGCGAACCAAAACCTTCATCGACAAATAACGCTTCGATCTCGATCCCTCCACTCTTCTTTTGGATAACTTCTCCTAGCGCCAAAGCTAAGGCTAAAGCAGCTAAGAAACTCTCTCCGCCTGAAAGTGTGTGGACGCTACGTCTTTTACCCACATTATCATCATAAATATCTAGCTCTAGCCCCGTACTCGAAGCCCCCCGCCCAGTATCTTCATTTAAGCATAATTCGTAGCGACCATTAGTCAAGCAAGCGAGCCGCGCATTGGCTGTTATTAAAACTTCTTTGAGATAGGTCTGCAAAATATAGCGCTCAAACCCCAATTTTTGTTCACCTTTACCTGTAACAACATCGACTAGCTCCTTTAACTGTCCTAACTGTGTAAATTCAGCTTGCTGTTGTTCAAAAAGCGATCTTACTTGGTGATAGCATTTGATATTGGAACTATATTTATGCTCTAGCTCAGCGACCATCTGCTGTAACTTAGCTTCTGACTGTTTTGCCTGCAATAATTCTTCGTTAGTTTGCTCTAGATCAGGCTGTTTTTGGCCAGCTACTTGTTTTGAAAGGAGCTCGACTTGCCCATCGATAGCATCTATCTCTTTTTGCTGATCAGCTAAAGTTTTTTCTAAATATTCAAGTTGAGCGCTTTGTGATAACAATTCTTTTAATTCCGCTAATGTCACTTTTTTGGCTGCACAGACAGCTTCTAAGTCAGCTTGTCTTTGGGTGATCATTTGTTTTGATTCTTGAGCTTGTTGTTTGGCGTCATTTAACTTGGACTCAGTTGCCACTAATGACTGCTCAGTTTGTTTTATATGTGCATTTAAGTCGGCTAAATGGTTTTCAAACTCATCTATCTTCTGTTGCCAAATTCTCAATTGTACCTTGGCTTGTTGTTTGGTCTGATACTTTACTGGTAACTGAGCTTGTTTTTCGGCTAATTGCGTCATCAAGGTCTGCTTATCAAGTTGAGCTGTTTGGGCTTGTTCATTTAACTCAGTCAACTTTGTCTGTGCTTGTGTAATTTTTTGCTCCAGTGTTGTCTGTTGCTTTTGCAAGCTCACTGCTTCTTTTTCTTTAGCTGTAAGTACCGTTATCTCTTGAGTCAATTCGTGTTTAGTTTGTGCCAGTTCAACTTCTAAATGAACTAACTCTCTTTTTGAAGTGGGATATCTCTCAAAAAAGTCCTGCATTTTCGTTTCAAATTCGCTTTGTCGTTCAACAGTCTCAGCGTCAAACTCATTTATTCGCGCCTGTAAAGCGGTGACCTTATCTTCTAATTTACGGGCCTGTTGTTTAGCTTGCTCAACTTGTTCTTCATCGATCCCAGTCACTTCACTGACTTTAGCTGGAGCCGGATGATCTAAACTCCCACAGACCGGACATGGTTTACCTGCTTGAAGCTTTTTGACTGCCACTGCAATATAGTGATCCGCCAGTTGATTAGCTAAATCGCGGGCCTTAGTACGAGCTTCCTTACTGATAGTCGTTTCATCGATCAATTCATTTTGTAAATTTAAAATATTAGTTTGACGCTTATCTAAGTCTGCTTGCTTTTTCAAAAGCTCGGTCAATTCTGCTTGTTGATACTTTATTCTTTCTAATTTTGCTTTTAACGAGCCTTTTTCTTGGATCTGTTCTGCGATCGTGTGTTGATTTTTTTTGATAACAGCTAGCTTTGCTTGCTTTTTATCCAAAGTCGTCATTGTTTTTTGAATTTCAGCTGCCAAAACACTCTGTCTGGCTTCGACCTCTTCTTGAGCGGTCGAAAGCTCGCTGACTATTTTATATAGTGGCAAGTTATTCTCCAATTGCTTATATTGGTACTGATAGTCAGCTATTTCTTTACGCTTAGCTTCGTGCTCTGCTAATTTAGTAGCCAAACTTAGCTGTTCTTTTTTTAGCTCTGCATAGCTTTGCTCGGTCTTTTGGATATCATGTTTAGTTTTAACAAGGGTGGCTTTATTATTTTCCAATAGCTCAAAGTTTGTTCGATGTTCCAGTGCCCATTTCAAAGCAACTATTTGCTGGCGTAAAGCTTCACGTTTAGGGGCTTTGGTTAGTAGATCAGCTTGCTTAGCTTGTAACTTTGCCAGTAGATCGAAGCTTTTTTGAAGCTCTTCTTGTTTACTCAAAACATGTTGCAAGCGTTCGTGTTCTTTTTTAGCTTGCTTTAGAGCTTCATCTTGCTCTGCCAATTTGGCATTGACTTGTTCGAGCCAGCTTTTGATCTGTTCGAGCCATAGTTCAGGGATCTGTGTCTCACTGGTAAAATCAGCTTGTTGCATGCTCAGCATTAGTTGTTGTTCTTTTTGCTGATATTTTGCATTTTGTTCTTTAAATTTTGCCTTGAGTTGTTCGGTCCAGCGTTCAAATAGTTCACTGCCAAATAAATTGCGCAAGACCTCTTCTTTCTCTTTACTATCAGCTGATAAAAAATTGCGAAATTCACCCTGAGGCAACAAAATGACCTTGGTAAATTGTTCTGCCGTTAAATGTAACAGCTCATCGATAAAACGTCTGGCTTCAGGTATCTTTTGGATCGCCAGCTTTTCTTCATCAGGCCCAGGATAGATCAGTTCAACTTTTGCCTTTTTTTCAACGGGCTTGCCACCACGTCCAGCTAAAACTTGTTTTGGCTGACGCTTGATATAATAGATCTTCCCTTGATGCTCAAAGGTAAATTCAACACTGGTCTCTTTTTTGTCGCTAGCAAAATCAGAACGCATTTGGAAGGCTTGGCGTTTCTTGCCCGAAGTTTCATTGAAAAGCGCGTAACACATTGCATCAAAGATCGTTGTTTTGCCACTCCCTGTCTTACCCGTGATCAAAAACAACGGTGCCTGTTCAAAGCGGGTAAAATCAACGGTCTCATCCACATAAGGTCCAAAATTTTT
>NZ_CAQLEL010000012.1:0-20878 GCF_948826705.1 uncultured Ligilactobacillus sp. | reverse complement strand
GAAAGTTAAAATTAGCCTTAAAGATGGTCACCAACATGAATGAGTATCTTTCAACGACTCAGGTAGGGATCTCGACGACAGGGATCATTTTAGGTTGGATCGGGGCTGATACCTTGACCAAGATCTTGACGGATGTTTTGGGCTTTATGCCGATCAACCATGCGACAACGGTAGCGATTAGCGCGATCTTAGGGGTCGTGATCTTAACGTATCTTGAAGTGGTCGTAACGGAGATCGTGCCTAAAAATATCAGTATCGATATGCCATTAAAAGTGATGATGTTTATTGTAACGCCATTGCACTACTTCCACGTGGCATTTTACCCATTTGTATGGTTGCTAAATGCCTCAGCTTCTGGGATCGTGCGTTTAGTCGGTTTAAAACCAGCTGGTGAAGGTCAAGATGTTTTATCGCAAAGTGAGATCTTGAGTATTTCACGCAATGCGGTGACTGGTGGTGCGATCGATAAAGATGATTTTGTATATATGCAACGTGCTTTTGAGTTCAACGATAAGGTCGCTAAAGATATCATGGTCGACCGGACGAGTTTGGAGGTCGTTGATATCACAGATACAGTACATGATGTGATCGAAAAGTATCTGCGTAAAAAATATACGCGCTATCCTGTAGTGGCAAATAATGATAAAGATAAGATCTTGGGCTATGTTTATATCTATGATATGATCCGCCAGGCCCAAGTTGATGATACAGTTCGGGTAAGTAAATTGATGCGGACGATCATCACAGTCCCAGAAGTTACTCCGATCCAAAAATTACTCCAAAGTATGATCCAAAAGCAAACGCCGATCGTAGTCGTGTTGGATGAATACGGTGGAACTAGTGGGATCGTAACCGACCGTGATATCTATGAAGAATTATTTGGCACTGTGCGTGATGAAGCTGATGATGTTATCCAAGAAGATATCGTGGATAATCATGATGGGACCTATCGTGTTTCAGGCAAAACGACTCTTTATGATTTCCAACGCTTCTTTGACTTTTATACCAATGATTTCCAAGAAGCTGAAAGTGTAACGATCGCAGGTTATCTTTTAGAAAATTATAAAGTTGAATTGGGAACGGTCATCTCTTTAGGCGACTTTGATATCAAAGTTACTGATTTTAGCCGGAACTATATCGAATGGATGGAAGTCAGCCCACATCAAGAAAGTGAAGAAAAAACCGAGAGTTAAACGATTAGAAGAGATCAAGGTGCAACTTGATTTCTTCTTTTTTAAAGTTTAAAATGTTGCTCAAAATATAATTTGATGAGGTGATCTAATGATAAAAGTAGCAGCTGCTGTGATCGTTTCGGATGGTAAGATCTTAGCTGCCAAACGAAAAAATGACCGCCTTGGCGGAGGCTTTTGGGAATTCCCTGGTGGTAAACTCGAGCCCAAAGAAACACCTAAACAAGCTTGTCAAAGAGAAGTTGCCGAAGAACTGGGTGATCAATGTGAAGTGTTGGAGAAGATCGATGTTTCACGTTATTTTATAACGCCATATGGTGAGTTAGAGATCGATTTTTTTTGGACAAAACTAAAGACATATAATTTAAAATTAGTGGCAGCTAGTGAATATCGGTGGTTGACACCAGAGCAACTGGAAAGTGTGACTTGGCTCAAGCCCTCTGAACCAGTTTTAGAGGTCATCAAACAAACAGATCTGAGGAAATTTGAATGAGTGAAGAATTTAAAAATGCGATCTTAGCTAGCTTATATGATAGCAAATATGCACCTAAGTTAGAGGGACCAGTGCCTAAATTATTGACTAATCAGCCAGATGAGACTTTATGGAGTCATTTACAACAAGAGTTATTGACGTGTGATCGTTTTATTCTAGCACCAGCATTTTTGACCGTTGACATGTTAGTGCCATTAAAAGCCCTTTTGGCACGCATAGCCAAAAAAGGTGTGACAGGAACGATCTTAACGGCCGATTATTTGGGCTTCAATGCGCCCGCCGTATTTACGGAGTTGTTAAAATTACCCAATGTTGCGACTAAGATCGTGACTAAAGAAGCCTTTCATATGAAAGGATATTTCTTTTGGCATGGTTCACAACAAACGGCTTACGTAGGAAGTGCTAATTTTACGCGAAATGCCTTGTTGAAAAACTGTGAATTGACTTTGCGAGTGACTAGCGAAGAACAAGCCGATTTTACACAACAATTAGCGCTGATCTTGAAACGACTAGATGAAGATGCATTTACTTTGACTGATGATTGGATCGCAGCTTATCAAGCGCGCTACCGACCCCCGGTGAGAAACACTGTCCTTAAAAAAGAAAAACTTCTACCTAATCGAATGCAAAAAGAAGCATTACTGCAATTAGATAATTTGCGAGCTCAGGGTAGTACTAAGGGGTTAGTGGTCTCAGCTACAGGAACGGGAAAAACTTATTTAGGAGCTTTTGATGTTAAAGCTTATGCTCCTAAGCGCTTTTTGTATATCGTTCATCGTGAACAGATCTTAGAAAAGACTAAAGTTAGTTTTCAAAAAGTTATTGGTGGTCCAGCTAGCGATTTTGGGACATACTCTGGTAAAAAACATGAAACTAAGGCTAAATATTTATTTGCTACAGTCCAATCATTGGCCAAAGACGAGGCCTTGGCTAAATTTTTGCCGACTGAGTTTGATTACATTTTGTTTGATGAAGCTCATCATTTAGGAGCGCCTATTTTTCAAAAAGTAATGGATCATTTTACGCCGGCTTTTTGTTTAGGGATGACTGCAACACCAGAACGAATGGACGATTTTAATGTGTATCGTAGCTTTGATTACAATCTGGCTTATGAGATCTCATTAGAAGAAGCTTTGACAGCTGAATTATTATGCCCGTTTGATTATGTAGGTGTGACTGATTATGAATTTGAAGGGGAAATGATCACGGAAAAAACACCGCTCAAGCAGTTAGCTGCACCTGAGCGTGTTGCCCATATTCTAAAGCAATTAGAGTATTATGGTAGTACTAAAAGTCGGGGGGGCTTAGTTTTTTGTAGTCGCCAACAAGAAGCAAAGGAGCTAGCGAAATCCTTTACTGCTGCTGGGTATCCAAGTCAAGCTTTGACCAATGAAGATAGTGTCATTAAAAGAGAACAAGCAGTTGCACGTTTAGAAAGTGGAGCCTTAAAATATTTGATCTCTGTCGATATCTTTAATGAAGGGATCGATATCCCGTGTGTCGATCAGATAATTTTGTTACGCGAGACTCGTTCAAAGATCGTCTTTACTCAGCAATTGGGACGGGGGTTAAGATTATTTCCTGGGAAAACGAGTACCTTGATCTTAGATTTTATCGGTAACTATCAAAATAACTATCTGATCCCACAAGCTCTGACCAATGACCGTTCTTTGAATAAAGATCGTTTGGTCGCTGACTTAAAAGAGCAGGTCGTCTATGGCTTATCAACGATCAATTTTGATGAGATAGCCTATCAAAAGATCTTAGCTGTGATCGCTAGAACTAAACTTGATTCACTCAAGCACCTAAAAGAAGCTTATTTTGAATTATCACAAAAATTGGGGCGTATACCGATGCGACGCGATTTTTATCGTAATAGTCAATTGGATCCGCGGATCTTTACACAGGGCAATACCTTAGTTAGCTATGCCGATTTTTTGGATAAATTAGGAGTAAAGCAAGAGCTATCCCGATATGCTGAGCAAGTTATCGCTTTTTTAGAAAAAGAATTGATGAATGGGATGCGTAAACATGAACTATTGCTGTTACAACAACTATTGCTAGCTGAAGTGACGCAAGAAGACTATCGTAAACTCCTGACTAAAGCGGGTTGCTATGTGGATGATGAAGTCTTGGCCTCGATAGGTTCGATCTTGTCATTGAGCTTTTTTGAAGTCAAAGCAGGCAAGAAATTGCGTTCCGAAACGTATGGTGCTAAACCTTTGATCACGTTTGAGCAGGGAAAATATCGTCTAAGTAGCGCATTTAGTGCGACTTTATCCCAACAGGTATTTAAGCAACACGTTGAAGATATTATTGAAACGGGGCTTTTGTTGAGTAAAGATTATCGCTCTCAAAAACGCTTTACGCTATATCAAAAATATACGCGCAAAGATGTATGTCGCTTGTTGGATTGGCCTAAGGATATCAGCGCCCCGCTCTATGGATATCGTGTGGTCGATGATGTGTGCCCGATATTTATCACTTACCAAAAGGAAAAAAAGAGATATCAAAATACATTGACAGATGATCGTGCGATCCGCTGGTATACGCGAAGTCCTAGATCATTAGCGTCAAAAGAGGTAAAAGAACTTTTGGCAGGTGTCAAGACCGGGATACCGTATGTTAAATTGCCACTCTTTATCAAGCCAAGTGATGCTTTTGGCGCTGAATTTTACTATGTTGGAGAAGCTAAGATCCTTGCTGAAAGCGTGCGGGAGATTGAACTAGGTACTAAAAATAAATCCAAAAAAGCAGTTGCAATGGATCTACTCTTTGAACAGCCACTTCCGTTTGAAATAATGGAAAAACTGCAGGCCTTTCCTGCAGATTCCGAAGATTAGAAAAAAATTTCGGTAAAATTAAAGATTTTTCCAAAAAATAAGGTGAGAAAAACTTGCAATTATAAAGATTTTTTTGTAAATTATAATACAATATAATAATTTAAAACAAAGGAGAGTTTACGATGTCCAATTGGGATACTAAGTTTACAAAAAAAGGTCTAACGTTTGATGACGTGTTATTGATACCGGCAGAAAGTAATGTTTTGCCAAATGAGGTCGATTTGAGTGTTCAGCTCGCAAAAAATTTGAAATTAAATATCCCAATCATCAGTGCTGGTATGGATACAGTTACTGAATCTTCAATGGCGATCGCAATGGCACGCCAAGGTGGTTTAGGTGTTATCCATAAAAATATGACGATCGAACAACAAGCAGATGAAGTCAACAAAGTAAAGCGTTCTGAAAGTGGCGTTATCATTGATCCATTCTTCTTGACCCCAAAGCACACTGTTGCTGAAGCTGAGGGTTTGATGGCTAAATATCGTATCAGCGGGGTGCCGATCGTTGAATCCATGGATAGTCGTAAATTCTGTGGGATCATCACAAACCGTGACATTCGTTTTGTGTCTGATCACAATGTTGAGATCGGAGCAGTTATGACTAAGAGCAACTTGATCACTGCACCAGAAGGAACATCTTTACAAAAAGCTGAAGCGATCTTACAACAACACAAGATCGAAAAGTTACCGATCGTCAATGAAGCTGGCGAATTAACAGGTTTGATCACGATCAAGGATATCGAAAAAGTTGTTGAATTCCCAGATGCGGCCAAAGATGAACATGGTCGCTTGTTAGTTGCTGCTGCTGTGGGGGTAACTAGTGATACATTTGAACGGGCAACTGCATTATTGAATGCTGGGGCTGATGCTTTAGTCATTGATACAGCTCACGGACATTCAGCCGGTGTTATCCGCAAGATAAAAGAGATCAGAAAACATTTCCCAGATGCAACTTTGATCGCCGGAAACGTAGCCACAGCCGAAGCAACGCGCGCTTTGTTTGATGTTGGCGTTGATGTGGTCAAAGTTGGTATCGGACCAGGTTCTATCTGTACGACACGTATCGTGGCTGGGGTCGGTGTTCCACAATTAACAGCGATCTATGATGCTGCTAGTGTAGCTCGTGAATATGGTAAAGCGATCATCGCTGATGGTGGGATCAAGTATTCAGGTGAGATCGTCAAAGCAATAGCAGCTGGTGGGAATGCTGTTATGTTAGGTTCAATGTTAGCCGGAACTGATGAAGCGCCTGGTGAAACTATCATCTACGAAGGACGTCGTTTCAAGACATATCGTGGTATGGGTAGTTTAGGTGCAATGGATTCAACACATGGTTCATCTGATCGTTACTTCCAAAGTGGAGTCAATGAAGCTAACAAGTTAGTTCCAGAAGGTATCGAAGGACGTGTTGCTTATAAAGGTAGCGTAGCAGATATCATCTATCAAATGGATGGTGGTCTTCGCGCTGGTATGGGTTATGTAGGTGCAGCTAACTTGAAAGATCTAAACGACAATGCTCAATTTGTTCAGATCACAGGTGCTGGGTTACGTGAATCACATCCACACGATGTTCAGATCACAAAGGAAGCACCAAACTATTCAACTCGCTAATTTATAAAAAAATATCATGAGATGATACGGCCAGCGCCGTATAAATAATGAGGGACTCACTATGATGCGTATTTTGCATCGCAGTGAGTCCCTCATTATTTACTGGTAGGGGGCATAAGATCGGGAGCTATTATTTTGGAGAGATTTGATCAAGCATTTTTTAGAGCCTTATTTTAGAGTGACATTTTTAAAATTATAACCGCCGATCGGGGCATAGATCACATGTTTAACGTCTTTTTTCAAAAGTGTTGCTAAGGCAGGTTGATAAAGCGGAGTGACTGCTTGTTCGTCCGTCATGAGCTCATCAGCTTTTAGCAATGTCAAAAAGCGTTTTTGACCGGTTTGCTCTTTAGCACGGGTCAGAAGTTTATTATAGTCAGTGTTTTCCCACTTCCCAAAGTTATACGGACTGTCAGAACGTAAGAGGTTTAAAAAGCTAGTCGCATCTTGATAATCGGCGCCCCAGCCCGTTAAGACAACTTCAAATTCGCCTTTTTTCATGCGTTCGATCCGGCTTTTCTTGTTGATATTTAGTGTCGTGACCTTGGTGTGAGGGAGATTTTCTTCTAATTGGGATTGTAGATATTCGTTGACCTTTTTGCTGATATCATCATCATCCCCCAGCAATTGTAACTCAAGTTCATTTTTACCTAACTCTTTTAGTCCTAGTTTGAGATAGTGTTGTGCTTTTTTACGATCAAAACTTATTTTTGCTTTAGTTCCGGAAACTTTAGCGAAATCCTTAGCATTATAAGTCATCAAGTCCTGAGGAACAAAACTCTTAGGGCGAAGTGAACCGTCAGCTAGGATGGAGTTGACTAGCTGTTTGCGATCGATCGCATAAGCCAGCGCCTTACGGACATTGACGTTTTTAAGTACGAGATCTTGAGTATTGAACTGCAGATACTGCATCCGCGCTTGCTTACGGGCAATAAATTCTTTATTTGTACGCAACTGTCGCGCTTGGTCTTGGCTTAGATCGGTTTTATCAAGTTGCCCACTTTGAAACATATTGTACGAAGTTGCGGTACTTTTAGTCACCAAGAAGTCGATTTGATCGAGTTTAACTTGTTTTTTATCCCAATAATGTTTATTTTTGACGAGCTGCCATTTTTGATTTGAACCAGTCCAGCCTTTGACACTAAAAGGACCGTTAGTAACAGCTTTAGTGGCGGAAGTTCCATAATCTTTACCGTATTTTTCAACAGCTTTTTGGTTGAGTGGTGAAAAGATCGGGGCTACCACTAAGGAGTGAAAGTACGGGAGCGGTTTTTCAAGTTCGACTTTTAAGGTGTGTAAAGAAACGGCATTTACGCCAAGCTCAGTAGGGGATTTCTTGCCAGCCATGATATCCGAGGCGTTTTTGATACCGTCAAAGAGTTGTGCATTTGAAGCTTTAGTAGCAGGGTTTACTGCACGTTGCCAAGAATAGACAAAATCTTTGGCGGTCACAGGCTCACCATTTGACCATTTAGCATTCTTTTGTAAAGTAAAAGTATAGGTCAGCCCATCAGAAGAGCGTGTTTCTTTTTGGACCAAGGCTTTTTTTACTTGCCCGTTATTTTCAAAGCGATAGAGTCCCTCGTAGCTATTTCTCATCATCTCAGAACTCGTAGTATCAACGGATAGGGCCGGATCTAGGGTCTGGATCTCGGATGGTTCACTCCAACGTAAAGTTTGTTTAGCTTGAGCAGAGGTACCGAAAATGGTCAAGCCAAGTGTCAAACTAAATAAGGTCTTTGCAATTTTTTTCATCATTTTTCCTCCGTAAATTTTGCCCAAAAGCACAGATTTCAGAGCGATCTGCACTTTTTTCAGTTACTTAGCATCCTTTTTAGTTTTAAAGCCAAATAAAGTAAAGAGACTAGCTAAGCCTAATAAGATACCTAAAAGTGGATATTGTTCAGTAGTCTCACCGGTTTGTGGAAAGGCATGAGCTTTTGTTTTAGGCATTGACTTTGTACTAGCTACTTGGTTACCGTCTTTTTTAGCTGATGTTTGATCGAAATTTTCAGCTGATGGTGTTTTTCCAACTACGGTGTGCGTCGTTTTATCTTCATGCAAGAGCTTAGAAGATCCTTTTTCAAAATTGGCGGTGTAAACATCCATGGTAGCCACGACATTGCCGTAGCTGTTGACCAAGTAATACAGTCCATCAGGGTGTGTCTCATCTTTAGCTAGTTTTTTATAGGTTTGTAGATCCTTATCAAAGAACAAAAGTGTCGTCGCTGGATATTGTTTGACAAAGGCATCGACATGCTCTTGTTTTACTTTGACAGGTTTTGGCACATTTGTCTTAGGCTGATAGTAGACATAAAATCTACGTGTGGTATGATTACCCGTCACATCAAGCACATCTAAGGTATAGACATGTCTTGTCTCACCAGTAGCATCATTTAGAGTGAAGCTTTTGGCAAAATTATATGGTGCATAGAGATCGCCACCGTGGTTGACACCAGAATGATGGAATTCACGAAAATCGTTGTCGCCGTTGAAGAAGAAACTGTAGCCATCTAGATTATCGTGTGCTTGTCCTTTGATGACAAAGTTAGGTTCGTTAGTGTATACGTGGTAGTTTTTTCCATCAAAGTCATAATTAGCAACATTTTCAAATTCAAGTGTCGGTAAGACTGTATCTAAGATCAGCTGGACAGTTCCGCGCGTTTTTTGCCCATCTTGAGTCGTGTAGATATAAGCAAGGGGACGCTGTTTTGTTGGTTCGATCTTGAAGTTAAAGACAAACGTACCGTCTTCATTTAAAGTGACTTGATTGACCAAAGCATCTTCATCAGCACTATCGCCTAGCATGACTAACTTAACGACTTTAGGACTGACTCTTCCTGTTACAGTGAATGTTTGGGTCTTAGGATCATAGACCCCATCGGTGACTGTTTTAGCCCCGAGCCAATTGTAGTCACTGTCTTTAAGATGATCAAATTTGATCTCAGGATTAGGTTCACTGCGCGTTGTCAGATCACTCAAAGCATGGCCTGGAAGCGGCGTTGGTACCCCAAGGTCTAAGGGATCAGCATTTTTTTGAGTTAGATCGGTTTGAAGTTCAGCCACGTTGTTAAAGCTATAGTGTTGTGGGAGATAGTCGATACCAGCATCGATCCCAAGATAAGCTTTAGTATCAGCCGTGCTTTGGACGACATTAAAGGTCGGACCAAAGACTTCTGTCCATCCGACTAGGACAGTTCGCTGACTAGCATTTTTGACAGTGACATCAAAGGTCGCTAGTCCATCTTTGACAGTTGCTTCATAGATATCACCGGTGAAATAATCTCTCGCAAAGGCTTTGACATTAGGCCCATCGGTGACGGCGGCATAGACCAAAACTTTTTTAGGGTCATTAGTCATGACTGTGTCTAAAGTGATCCCAAAACTTTGCTTTGTCGTATGAGCTTTTTGCCAAGCAAAAGCAGCTTTTGGAGTTGTTGTGTTCAAGGTGAACAAAACATCTTTACCAGCTAGATCAGAGGTGAAGACGACTTGTTTGGTATTTGCGGCCACTTTGACTTCATAGGTATTATCTTTGACAGAGACTACTTTCTTGTTGTAATAAAATGGTCTAGTGGCCCCACCACGGAGGGTGAATGTCTCAGTCTTAGCATCGTAGTCAGGGCTGTTTTTATCAAAGCCTAGACCTGAGGTAGCATTCCAAATACTGATCTGTTGAGGAGAAGTTTTTAGTCCTGGAAGCATTTTGGTCATCGTTGCCACATTATCAGCTGTATCGCTGACCATCACTGTGACTGCATTGTTAGCGGCACTCAAAGCGGCTAGTTCAGCTGGATCGAGCTCAAAACTGACATTTCCAGCCATTTTAGTGGCATCGGTAAAAGTCGAGGTACCAGCATTTAATTTATGCCCAAAGACTTGATCGTTGATCTTGAGTACGGCATAAGAATAGTCAGTAAAACCAGCTCCCGTATCAGCATAGGTGAAGGAAAGTTCGCCTGTATTTGTTTTAGAATTCGTATCAACTTTAAGGGCAAGATTTTTGATCGTAGGCGCTGTAGTATCGATCACGACTGGATAATCAGCTGTTTGGACTTTCCTTTGTCCATCATTATATAGTGTTGCAACAAAACGATAGGTATATTGTCCATCTGGAGCAACGACAAAACGTCCTGTTTTAGTATCATAGAGTTTTCCGTCCCAATCAAAGGTCGTAGGATCATTTCGCATCGAAACAGATAAGCTGACGTCTTGGTTGTATCCAGCTTGATAAAATGATTTGTCTAGCCCTTTTTCATCGGCAACAACACGCACGACTTTACCAGCATTGTCGAGTACGACCGCCTTGAGATCTTGCAAGTTTTGTTTGACAAACGCTACTGGCTTTAAGAGATCACTTTTTTTATCGTTGTTAGGTGAAAAAGCGACTTTACCGTCTTGATAGAGTTTAGCGACTTGTTGCCAGTCATAGTTACCATCTAAATTGACCAATTTTTTCAAAGATTGCTCATCAGCGATCCCGCGTGGGTAATCATGTTCATTGACAAAATAATTACCACCATAGACGTTTTGTTTGTCATTAGCTGGCTTATCAAAGACATCTTCACTTGTCAGATCACCAAAATAACCCAGATATGGGACGACTAAACTTGGGCCAGATGTGCTCACAAAGCGTAACCAACCTTCGACTAATTGGTTTTGTGCGATCCTATCCAAGTTCAAAGTGTAAGAAACACTTAGAGTCTGCCCAGCTTTGACGACTAGATGTTTAGCACCAGTTACGCTTGCATTAGGCAATGCTTCTTCATAGTAACGCCCCGTATCTGCCATGCGTTTTTCGGTTAGAGCACCACCAAGATCATCAAAGGTATAACTTTGGTCGGTGTCACTTAAGTTGGTAAAGTTCAAGTTAAATGTCGTTTTTGTGCCAACTTTACGCAAAGAAAGTGAACTTGTACCATCGTCTGCTGTGATATAGACAGGAGAGGAGACCGCGGCCCCGACATCGATCTGGCCTGCTCCTTGTTGGCGCGGGGAGATCGGTGTTCCTGTTGCAAGATCAAGCATAGGTTTAGCTGTGTTCATGAGTAATGCCTTAGCAGCTTGCACGAGTTTGGCATTTTTGAGCGCAGTATCTTGTTGAAGTCGTTGCATGACTAGAGTAGCTGCCCCAGCAGCAAATGGACCTGCCATCGAAGTTCCACTCATGGTCTTATAGCCATCGTCGTTTGCAGTGGAGACGATATTAACACCAGGCGCTGAAAGATCTGGTTTTAAAGTAAAGTCTTGCAAAGGACCCCAAGAAGAAAAATCGGCCATTTTTGAACCAGCTCCCCGAACAGAGTTTTCAGCAGCAACGGTCAAGGCATTCTTTGAAGCGCCAGGATCAGCGATCGTACTGCTAGAGAAGGGTTCAAATGCTCCATTAGCACCACCAGGAGAATAGTTGTCTAAAGGTGTAGCGATACTTCCAGCATGTCCGTTGTTTGAAGCTGAGATCGAGACAAAAACACCATGATCGATCGCATATTGGACCGCTTTTTGTTCAACATCGTTTAGATCAGAAGTAGCGACTCCTTGGCCAAGTGACATTTGGACGACATTGGTCCCTAATTTGGTGGCATCATAGATGGCCTGGGCGACATCATCGGTATTTTCATCAGGAAACTGCGAATTAAAGACCCGTAAAGCTAAGAGTTGGCTTTCAGGTGCAACGCCGACAGCATAAGGTCTATCATCTTTTGGCTGTCCGTTAGCCCCGATGATCCCAGCCACGTGTTGCCCATGTTGGGAAGCATCTGGACCATCATCTTTGATCCAGTCATTGCTCTTAGAAGCGTAATTATAGGCATACGGGAATTTTTCTGAGACATATTGACCGTATCCGAGTTCCGAGATCTTATTTAAAGCCTCATCTTTAGAGAGTTTTTGTGTTGTGGGGACTTGCTGAAAGTCTTTGTGAGCAGTATCAGTCCCGGAATCGATGACCGAAACGACCATTCCTTGTCCACGATAACCTTTGGCCCATGCTTCATTGACATTTCCCTTGTCGTGATCAGCTTGTGTCGTTGGTGGTGGTGTTTGGGATTTTGACGGCAGATCTTCAGTCAGAGCAGTAGCAGGGGTAACTGCTACCTGCTCGTTTTGAACTGTATTTGTATCAATAGCGGTCTTTTCTTGGAGTTTTTGTGTCTGATCTGAGGGCATCGTTGTATCGACTGTAGCTGTTTCATCCGCTGATACAGCTACAGTCGATACGAACAAAAACATACCAGAAGCAGTGATAATGGTGGCGCTGACCCATCTCTTTTTGGCTTTATAGAGCTTATAATGACGCTTTTTTTCATGTGTTTGTCCCATACGAGTCACTTCCTTTTTTAAGATTAAGCTAAATATAGCATAATCATGGGATGAAAAATAGTTATTTTTAATAAAAAATTACGTTTTATATAATTAAATATTAATATTTTTAGCTAAATATGATCGATATTGTCGGTTATTTCACTAAAAGTATGATGTACCCAAACTAACGGTAAATGAGGAAAAGAACTAATTATTAAGACGGCTTTATTAGCAGGCAAGGTCATGAGATATGGCGATCAAAAAAATGGCGGGGCAAGTCGCACTTTTTTACTAAATCTTGCATAGATCCCCAAATTTGAGAATCAAGTTTGGCGCTCTTATATTTAGCTCTAACAGTAGCCAGACTAGTTGTTCCATTTGCATACTCTTCAATTACTTTGAGCTTAGTAGCTACACTAATTTTAGTCATAAAAAATACCCCCAGAGTTGGAGGCCAACTCTAGGAGCATACATTATTACGGGTGTTTTTGAGATTTATTTTTTTGGACTAATTGTCCGTCCGTTAGTTCATAGATCTTGTCGGCTTGTTCGATCAAGCGAAGATCATGTGTCACAGTAATGACAGCTTTATTTTGTTGCTTGGCTAAGACTTGTAAGATCGTACCAACTTTTTTGACGCGCTGACTATCTAACGCAGCTGTTGGCTCATCGGCTAAAATGATCTCAGGATCAGTATATAGCGCACGTGCGATCGCGGCGCGTTGACTTTGACCACCGGAAAGTTCATTGGGATATTTATCTTTGAGTTCAGCGATCTCAAGGTGAGCTAATAGCTGTTCAAGTTTAGCTGAACTTAGATTGCCTGTCTTTTTGACACGATCGACCAGTTCAAATTGTTCTTTGAGCGTTAAATACGGGACAAGATCATGAGCTTGTAAAATAAAACCGATCTGCTCCAAGCGGAGTCGTTCTCTTTCTTTGTTGCTATAAGTGGCGATCTCTTTGCCATTGATCAAAACAGAGCCACTGCTAGGACTTAAAATATTACCTGCAATCGTTAAAAAAGTACTTTTACCAGAACCAGAAGGACCTAAGATCAAGACAAATTCACCTTTATCAGCTGAAAAATTGATATCTTTAAGAGCATGGACTTTAGCAGAACCACTGCCAAAATATTTATTAACATTTTTAAATTCGAGCACTGACATAAAATCAACCTCCGATCGCTTGGGCTGGATCGATCCGCAAGATCGCTCTGACTGGGATCAAAGAACCTAAAACTGATGTTAGCACGAGTCCAACAGAAACCAGACTTAAGAATTTCAGATCAAAAGTCATCGGAACATTTGCTGGGATCACCAAGGCAGTAGCTAGAGTCAGTAAAGCTCCAATGATCAAGCCCGTGATGACTAAGATAAAAGATTGTCCGATCGTATTTTGGATCAAGACTTTGTTAGCGATCCCTTGAATACGCAAGACCGCATAGTTAGGTAGTTTTTGGATCGTGATGATATATAAGAAAACAGCGATCACGATCAAAGAGATGATCATCAAAAAAGCGATCATAAAAGTAAAAGTGCTATTTTGGGCACTGTAGCCAGGTAATTTATCGATCAAAGTTTGTTGTGTGGTCACTTGCAGTTGAGGATCAGAGACTTTAAAATCAGGATCTTTGGATAAAACACCGCTAGCAGCAAAGTTAGGACCGACATTTTTTAATTCAGCCCAAGCAGTTAGTGAACCATAAACAACGGGTAAGACGTTTAATTTGGCATTTTTTATGAAGCCAGTGATCGTGTAAGGTGTTGTTTGGGAGTTGAAATATACTTTATCTTTGAGTTTATAGCCGTCATTTTTGAAACTATCATCAACGACGACTTCTTGCTTGGTTTGGGGAAGTTTCCCAGAGCTTAGTTTTAGTTGTTGATAGACGAACTGTGATCTTTCAAGCCCAACAAATGTAGCCGAGAGCTTTTGGTTTCCCTTTTCTTTGACAATGATCGGTGCTTGTCCGATCAAGGCTTCATTTTTAGTCAATTTGAGTTTGTTTATCTGATCTGTAGTGAGTAGTGATTGCCGCAAATTGACATCGGCATCACGATTCAAGGCGATCTTCTCAAAATCCCAACTTTCGATCGCATAAGTATTTTCGCGAGCTAGACCAAGAGCAAGACTGGTCAGGATAAAGACGAGATAGCTGATCAAAACGACCATCGCGATGATCAATGAATAACGGATCTTTTCATGTTTGATCTCTTTTAAAGCTAGGTACATAGTGAAACTTCCTTTCCTAATTGTCTCTGGGATCAAGCAGGGTAAAGCTTTGTTCTAAGCGTGTAAGATAGAGCTCTTTATTTTTGGGATCATTTAGAGCTTCTTTTAAGGTTTGATGGCTCAAAGTTGCTAATGCCCAACGAGTAGCAGCAAGGCTAGGGTCAGCAAAAGCTAAGGGTAATTCATTTACAGTCAAATGTAACTTGAGAAGATCGTAATAGGGACTTTTTAGTGAAGCCGTGACAAAAGCGCGCGTTGCTTTGAGTATTTCTTGCGGTGAACTTGACTTAAGATCAGCATGGATATCAACTAGCGCTAAGTGGTAAATATAGTCATAAGCTTCGTTTAAATCAGTGAAGTATTTATAAAATGCCCCGCGAGCGATCTGAGCATCTTTGACGATCCGAGCGACTTGGGCATCCTTTAATGGGTAGGTAGAAAATTCTTTCAAGAGTGCGGTGGTGATGCGCGCTTTTTTTTCAGGGGCAAGATTTTTAAACGTCTGTGAAGCCATAGTGAACTCTCCTTAAAAGTAATTTATGCTCTAATCATAACAACGAAGTGACACGGTGTCAACATTAGGTAAAATAAAAAAGCTATGTCACAACATAACTTTTAAAAACTAGATCCCAAATGTTCCACCATGGACTTTGACCACGTTTGAAGCGATGATAAAAGCATCTGGATCGATATCATGGATCGCAGCTAGTAATGGACCATAGCTTTGATTGTCGATGACTGCCATCAATAATTCTTTTTCATTAGCTGAATAGCCACCGCGAACGTTGAAGATCGTCATTGCATGATCTTCGGATTCAAGCATTTTTTTGATCTCAGGAAGTTTAGTTTGGCTCATCACCTGGATCTGATATTTATGGTCAAGACCAGCCTCAGTATAACGCATGACGATCGAAGTGATAACTAATGAAAATGAAGCCATGAAAAAGGCATTCAAGCCGGAAACAAAGATATTAAAAAAGGTGACCAACATATCGATCGCTAAAAGTGAAAAAGCAGGATCGATATGGAAATACTTTTTAAAGATCATTGGTGGAACAGTTGTCCCGCCACTAGAGGCGTTGATCCGATAAAGTGCAGCCACTCCGATCGCAAAGACTGCTCCACCAACGATCACGGCTAATAGATCATCTTCAATTATCTTTTGGCTAGGAGTGATATACATCAACAGTGGTAAAAGAAAACTACCGTAGACGATATTTTTAACAGTCTTTTTGTCGAGCAATAACCAGGCAGCTAGGATCATCAGTAAATTAATTAGCAAAACTGTTAACGAGCGGTTGATCCCAAAAGTAGCATCTAACAAGATCGCTAGTCCCGTTGCTCCGCCAGCTGCAATATTGATCGGGGCATAGAAGAAGTTGACTGAAATGGCGATCAGTTCTAGTGCGATGACTAAAACGAGCCAATAGAACCAAGGTGTTTGGACTAATCTTTTTTTCACGAATATTTCCCCCGTATTTATTTAGATAATATAAGTTTAACGTATTCAAGAAAAAAGAGCTATATTTTTTAAAATATAAATTTTTGTTGCTTTATTTCTAATAACAAGTCTCCCGGTGGAAAGGTAAATGTCTCTCCATTAACTTGAATTATCTGGGAGGTAGTAATGGTCAGTTTAAGCTTTTTAGTTGTATAAAAGCTAAGTGAGCGTGCCCGAAGATGATAAGCTCCTGGTAAAAGCATCAATAAAAAGATACTTAAGAAGTTCAATAAGTTCTTTTTTTCGATCACTACCAAGGTAAGTTTTCCATCATCTAACCGTGCTTTGGGGAAAAGGGCAACACCACCGCCAAAATACGGTTGATCAGTGATCGTACATAAAAATGCGTGTGAAAAATTTTTAGGTGGAAAATTTGGCGAAGTCACCGTCAATTCGAATGGCTTTTGTCGTCTGAGCGCTTTGAAAAAACAAGTAGCATAGGCGAATTTACCTAAGTGCAATTTATTTAGCCGATTTTTCAAGCGGGAATTATTTGTTATTTCGACGATCTGAGCATCAAAGCCAAGCCCTAAGTTATTTGAGAAGACCCCGGCATGATCTGAAGTCTTAAAGTATCCTAGATCAAGGATCCGCGGTGTTTTTTGGGCTAAGAGCTGAGCTAAGGCTTTCTTTGGGGTAGTAGAGATCTGAGCAGCTTTGGCAAAATCATTGCCAGAACCACAGGGGATATATCCTAAAGTGACATCTAATTTGGTGGGAAAGGCTACGGCATTTAAGGCATGATAAAGCGTACCATCACCACCTAAGATCACAAAGACTGTTTTAGGCTCAAGCTTTGCTTGCTGGCGTAGATGTTGTTTCAAATCTGTACTAGATGTGGTCAAATAGTAACTATGCTTTAAATTTAATTGGCATAATTTCTTTTGAATTTTAGCCCAACTTTTCTGCGAGCGCCCATTGCCTGCGCTGGGATTGATAATAAAATGATACATAAAAAGCCTCCAAATTAAGGTTCTTGATAAGTATACCTTAATTTGGAGGCACAATGCTTATTTTTTATCTTTTAATAAATCGCGAATTTCAGATAAAAGTTCGATCTCTGGTTCAGGACCATCATCTTCAACTTCTTCTTCAACTTTCTTAGGCATAACTTTATTGACAGCTTTGACGATCAAGAAGACCACAAAAGCAATGATCAAAAAGTTGATCACGGCGTTCAAGAAGGCCCCAAATTTAAAGGTCGTTCCGCCGATCGCAAGCTGAAGGTCAGAAAGGTCGATCTTACCGAGGAATAACCCGATAAACGGGTTGATCAAGTTAGTAACAAGCGAGTTAACGATTGCAGTAAATGCACTACCGATGATGACCCCGACAGCTAAATCTAAAACATTACCGCGACCAATAAATTCCTTAAATTCTTTTAACATTAATTTCACCTCCAGTGAAAATTGGTTGCAATCAAGATAAGTTTAAGTTTAGCTAATATATCTAAATAAAACAAGCTAAAAGCCTTGAAAAAATTCAGTTTTTTTGAAAAATTTAGCTTTTGTTCTAGTTAGATTATTTATAGATACAAAAATATAACAAGCAGTTTTTAAACTTTAGTATGAGTTTGATTTGGGGGATAGGACTTGAATTTTAAATATGCATTAGGTTAAAATTAGAAATAGAATTTGATCAGCAGAAAGTCAAACGTAGATGCCACCAAAAACTACGATCTTTAAGAAAGGAAAAGCTATTAAAGTCTTTCAAAATACAGGTACTGTATTTTTCTACGTTTATTTAATAGTAGGGATAAGAGATGGGATATGTCGATGAAGTTTTAGCGCGTGTAGCAAAGCAAAATCCAGAACAAGCCGAGTTTAGGCAAGCTGTTGAAGAGGTTTTAGAGTCACTTCGCCCGGTGATCGAACATGATGAAGACAAGTATCGTAAGCAAGCGATTTTGGAACGTTTGACGACACCCGATCGGCAGATACTCTTTCGGGTCGCTTGGGTCGATGATGCAGGCCAGACACAAGTCAATAATGCATATCGAGTTCAATTCAACAATGCGATCGGACCATATAAGGGTGGTTTACGGTTGCATCCTTCAGTTGACTTGAGCATCATCAAGTTTTTGGGCTTTGAACAGATCTTTAAAAATGCTTTGACTGGCTTACCAATTGGTGGTGGTAAAGGTGGTTGTGATTTTGACCCTAAGGGAAGATCAGACCGCGAGATCATGGCATTTTGTCAAAGCTTTATGACTGAACTGGCTAAGTATATCGGAGCCGATATGGACGTGCCAGCCGGTGATATCGGAACTGGGGCGCGTGAGATCGGCTATCTTTTTGGACAATATAAGCGCTTAAAGGGAGTTTATGAAGGTGTCTTGACAGGTAAAGGGCTCGAATATGGTGGTTCTTTAGTCCGAACAGAAGCGACAGGTTACGGTTTATTGTATTTGGTCGATGAGTTGTTAAAAGATCATGATCAAAGCTTGCGTGGCAAGACGGTAACTGTTTCAGGGGCTGGCAATGTGGCGATCTATGCGATCAAGAAGGCTCAAGAACTTGGTGCTAAAGTTGTAACTTGCTCAGATTCGACCGGTTGGGTCTATGATCCAGCGGGGATCGATGTTGCTTTATTACAAGAAGTAAAAGAAGTTAAACGTGCGCGTTTGACGGAATATGTGGCCAAGCGTGCTTCGGCTAAATATCATGAGGGACGCGGTGTTTGGAGCGTTAAAGCTGATGTAGCGCTACCATGTGCAACACAAAATGAATTGCATTTGGCTGATGCAAAACAGTTGGTCGAAAATGGTGTCTTAGCTGTGGCAGAAGGGGCCAATATGCCAACGACCTTAGAAGCGACAAAATATTTACAAGAACACGGCGTTTTATTTGTTCCTGGTAAAGCGGCTAATGCGGGTGGGGTCACTGTTTCAGCGCTAGAAATGAGTCAAAACTCGGAACGCTTGAATTGGACTTTTGAACAGACAGATGAAAAATTAAAAGAGATCATGCAAAAGATCTATCAAAATATCAAGCAGGCTGCTAAAGAATACGGTTTTGAAGATGATTTTGTTTTAGGAGCTAATATTGCGGGCTTCAAAAAAGTTGCTACAGCAATGGAAGCACAAGGTATCTATTAATATGAAAAATAGCCCAAATACGTATTTGAGCTATAAATGCAGTTATCTAGTGAAAACAAGGGGCTCAATATGATGCGTGTTTGCATCGTATCGAGCCCCTTGTTTTCATACGGTTTTTTTACTCTCGTTTATTTATTCTTGTGTAGTTGCTTTTGCCGCTTCAATATCGGCCTGAGTGATCGAGATCGTAGCGAGATTGCTACCATCAGGATTGTCATATTTTACCAAGATCTTAACATCAGGTGCAATGGTTTTAGCTTTATTTACTAAAGGCTCAACTTCTGGGATCAAAACTTGTTTTAAAGCTTCATCATCAAGATTGATATCTTGTGGTTGAGCAAAAGTATAGGTGTAAATGACGGTACTATCTTCACCTTCATCGATCGCAATATCTTTGAAAGCGTTATTCTCGCCGTTGAGTTGATCTAGCACGTGAAAGTGAGTTTTTACTGGTCGAACTTGTTTTACTACTTGAGCTTTTAGCGCTGCTGGAGCTAATAGAGGATGCCTGCAGTATCCTTTGTTTTATCGTTAGAACAGGCCGTTAGACCAAAAAGGAGAAATACACTAAAAAATGCAATGAAAAATTTGTTTTTCATTAAAAAAATTACTTTCTTTTAAGATGTATTTTCATTATATAGAGGGATAATAGTTAGTACAAATCTAAAAAAATCGATATACACCCTTTAGATGAGGGTAGTTACAAGTATAACTATATTATTTTAGATGTTGTTTCAGAGGTAATATTTAGTGGTATAGGAAAAATATTTTTGCAAGTTTCTACCTATAATATGTAGGTTATACTAGATAGATATTTTGAGTAACTGGAACTTTCTTAAATTAATTGTTAAACTTAAACTAAAGAAAGATAAGGTAGGGGAAGCGAGATGACTGAGTTACACATTAGACATCGTAAATTATTATATTGTTTAAGTGGTTTAGGTATCATTTTGGCAGCAGTACTGATCTATGTTATTTTTAAAAATAATGAAACGCAGTATTTACAATTTTTAGATCCTAAACATGATAAGAGCGTTTTGATGCATACCTTTCGTGACCGTGGTCCTAAAGATGCATTATTGTTGATCTTACTTACGGCGATCACTTCGGCTGTGCCAGCACTTTCCAGTTCAGTTATCTGTATTTTTAATGGTGTTTGTTTTGGGCCGGTTATCGGATTATTGATGAATATTACAGGTAATTCACTAGGAAATGCACTAGTAGCTGGCTTTTTTACTAAGTTTGATGAAGAACATGATTTTAGTAAAGAAACTAAGCACCCTAATCGGATCTTAGAGCGCTTGGCTCATTTTAAGAACAAAATGGTTGCGTTGATCCTGGGTTATATGATCCCGATCATCCCATCGTTTTTAGTCAATTATATGGGTGTTCGCCTGAAGATGGATTTTAAAAAGCAGTTCTTATGTATCGTGATCGGTGTTCTCCCGACCTCATTTTTATATGCTTTTGGCGGGGATGCTATTTTTAAGGGAAACGATCTACGGTTGATCGTCAGTGCTTTGTGTATTATTTTACTGGTAGTGGGTGGCGTTACTTTCTATCGTAAAAAGCACGATGCTAAAAAAACTAATTGATGTGTAGTAGT
>NZ_CAQLEL010000011.1:0-48120 GCF_948826705.1 uncultured Ligilactobacillus sp. | reverse complement strand
TGTTCCAGATGCTGCTTGGGTTAGGGCTGGCAGAATTGCCTTGGGGCTGGGCGGCAATGGATGCGCTGCGGATTTGCCAGCGCATCTAGTATATGTAATTTTTAAACATCTTTTTAATGCAAGAATTAATGTAAGAATTTTCTTGGAATATACTATAAAAATATGGTATACTTGATTAGCAGGAAATTAATAAGCAGCAGGGCTGGGATTTAAACATGTTATATGTACTACAAATATTAAATATCAACAACACAAGGAGAAATAAATGAAATTCAAAAGTATATTTAGCAAATTCATGCTTCCTATGATATTAATTCTGGGCATATTTGCTACAGCCATTTTAGGCATTACTGGAAATCTTTTAGAAAAAACATACAACAGCCAGATTATTAAACATGACGCTGAAATTAACAGCTTTATATCACAGTCAGTTGGAAGTTTTATGAATAAAGCTTATGTAGTAACAGAAGAGCTTGCATATTCCAGGCCAGTCCTTTCCATGAATGGCAGGGTACAACAGCCAATAGTAGAAGGCGTTGCCCAGAGAAATGATTATTTTGAGCTTATATACATACAAGATACTAATGGAGACCAGACTTCCCGCTCTGTAGGTGAGCTTGGCAACAGGGCTAACAGATGGTGGTTTACACAGATGATGCAAATACAGAAACCTTTTATTTCAAAGTCATATTATTCAGTTTCAACCAATATGGCATGTGCATCCATTTTTTATCCACTGGTACAGAACAGCCAGATGAAGGGAATTCTGGCAACAGATATAAAACTGGCAACCCTCCAGTCACTTGTAGAGGAATATTCAGATAAAGAGGACGACAGGATATCATTTATTATAGATGGTGAAGGAACTATACTTGCACACCCGGAAAGTGTTTATTATGAAGAATTATATAATTATAAAAACTTTACAAAAACCATCTCACAAAAAGACTCTGCCGGTAATACCATGTATGATGATGCCGGAAATATTATAACTAAAGAAGAACCTATAAAAGTATCTAAAGAATTTTCAGGTATTATTTCACATGTTATGGCAGGCAAAAACGGTTCAAAAGAGGTTATTTATAATGGAAAAGCATATTATGCAAGTTATTCACCTGTAGAACTGGATGGTTACTCTGACACATGGTCAGTTGTTACCCTCCATAATAAAGAAAAGGCATTATCATTGTTGCAAAAGGTTAATAAATCTGGCATAACTGTTACCATTATTGCAATAATATGTGCAATAATGCTTTTTGCACTTATAACGAAAACTATTACAAAACCAATAAAATTATGTCTTGGGCGCCTAAAGCTTCTTGCAGATGGTGATTTAACTACAGTAATTCCAAAAGTTAAAGGCAATGATGAAAGTGCGGGTCTTTTAATTAATATTAATAAAACAATTGGAACACTGAAAGAAATACTCCAGGAGATAAATACTTTTGCAAAGAGAATAGCTGACGGCAATTTCACTGGTAAAATTTCCAATGAATTTAAAGGTGAATTTAATAATCTTGCTTCTTCACTGGCATTAATAAATGAAAGTATGGTAACAACAATAAACCATATTAATACTGCTACATCTGCAATTATTTCTGGCGCAAAGGACTTTGATGTATCAGCCCAGACACTTGCAGACGGGACATCAGACCAGGCAAGTGCCACAGAAGAATTATTTGCTTCATTAACAGGCATTACAGAGGAAATTAAACAGACTTCATATAATACAAAGCAGGCTGATGAAATGATGTCACAAATTGTAAAGGAAGTAGATGAAGGCAATAAAAACCTCCAGAAGCTTACAGATACCATGACTACAATAGAAGAAAACTCGAATGAAATAAGCAGCATTACAAACCTTATGCAGAATATTGCAGCAAAAACAAACCTGCTTTCCATGAATGCGTCTGTTGAAGCAGCAAGGGCTGGTGAGGCAGGTAAAGGATTTGCAGTAGTCGCATCTGAAATACGCAGCCTTGCTTCACAGTGTAATAACGCTGCACTTAAAACAGCAGACCTTATCAGCAAAACATGCAGCAATGTCCAGGATGGCATGGCAGACCTTAAAATTGCAGTTAATTCATTAAAGAATATAGAAGAGAAAAACCAGGCAACTGATAAACTTGTAAACAGTATTTCAATTGCTACAGAAGACCAGTCAGAAGCAATAACCCAGATACATGAGGCACTTGAGCAGATTTCCATTGTAACACAAGGAAACTCTGCAACGGCACATGAAAATGCCAGCACAAGCAAAGAAATTATATACCATGCAAGCCAGCTAAAACAGCTTCTTGAAAAATACAATTATTAACCTGGTAAAAGCAGTTTTCCATAACACACTGTATATGGGAAACTGCTTCCATTATAAAATTAGTCATATTCTGTAGCCAGAAATTCAAAATCTTCTGCTTTATCAAGTTTGGCAACTGCTTTTTCTTCAATCCGTTTGGATCGGTGATCGGTGGTGGGATATAGCCCTTTGTTGGATCATCTGGATCCACTGGTTTTAGTGGATCTCCATTTGGATCTTTTGGCGTATATCCTGGGATATACGGTAATGGTGGGTTATCTCCTGGTTCTTCTGGTGTTTCGTCATACGGCACTTCTGGTTCATCTGTCCCTGGGTTCGTTGGATCGTACGGATCTCCTGGATTTTGTGGGATATATGGGATATAGCTCCCCAATTCTTGATAAACATAGGTAACAGTTTTTGTTCCCTCACTCACTTCGCCTGTTGTTGCATCTGAAGTTACCAAGTGTCCAGCTTCGTCAACTGTTCCAATAGGATAATTTCCTGCCTTGACCAATAAATAACGTTTACCGTTTGCTCCTATGATACTCTTTTGAGCATGTTCACTCGTATCATATGTTGTTCCAGTAGAGCTAGATGGGGTATCAATAACTTGATCTTTGATAATATTTCCATCTGTATCAACATATGTTACCACTACGTCACCCTTGACCTCACGATAAACATATGTCACATCTGTATTTCCTTCCACTACCGTACCGTGCTCTTCACCTTTAGTCTTATCTGGCACAAGTTCGTAGGTTTTTCCATCTGAGGTAGTGATTCGATTTGGTTTATCGCCTTCATCTGTTGTGTCATAAGGTGTTCCTACATCTACATTTTCTTCATCCTTTACAGGATCTTTGATGACATTTCCTGCTTCGTCTTCATAATGGATAGTCACATTACCTTTAGGAACAACTAAAACATACTGATATACGATCGTTTGTGGCTGTTCTGTTACTCGTCCTGTTTCAGGCGCATCACCAGGAGCAGTACGGATCGGTGTGGTAGGCGACAAAATATAAGTTCTTCCATCTTTTATGATCGTTGAAGGTTTACTTGCCATATATTCAGTTCCGACCTGAGTTCCTTCAGGTTTAACGACCTCTGCTGCTTGAAGCTCTTCTTCTGTTCCTTCAATGACATAACGTGCATTTACTGCACCACCTTTTTGAGCCTCATAATAGTAAACGATCCGCATAGTTCCTTCAACAACTTTTCCAGTCTCACTACCACCTACTTTACCAGCTATTCGCTTATACACTAGCCCATCTTCTGTTGTGATCGTTTCCGGTCGGTTATCTGTTGTCGTATAATCTACACCTGTCGAACCGGTTGGAGTATCGATCACTGCACCATTCCAGGCTTTTTTCTCTACTGTTTCTGTATCAGAAACATTTCCGATCGTCATAGTCTTATCAGGTTGCCCCTCGTAATCGCTGCCGACCCCTGTAAGTTCTTTCCCATCTTCGGTCCTATAAAGTACAACAACGTCTCCTTTTACCTCTTCATAGACATAGGTCACTTCTTGTTTCCCTTGTTGCAATTCTCCAGTCTCAGGAGCACTACCACTTTTTATCTCCTTATACCGATACGTTTTTCCATCAGGGGTCTTGATCGTATTCTCTCGCTTATCAATAGTATTATATTCAACAGGTTTTCCATCGACTTGGATCACAGTGAGCTCAGTATCTGTTACCGGATCTTTGATAACATTTCCATCTGTATCAACATAGTTAACGACTACTTCACCTTGTGGCATATAGTAGTAAACAACGGTTGAAAAATTCACCTTACGATTTGGACTTTGAAGCCGATTATTAACACCATCACCAAGTAAAATACCGGTATCAGCATAAGGTAAAGTAAAACGTACTGTTTGATCGACATTTTGAGTGACAAGTGACGAGGTTGATAAGAATACCTGTATCGGCGTCTTTCCTTCAGGAGTATCCGCATACGGTCTAGCAAGGTAATAGCCATCTCTATCGTTGGAAGCAACATCACTAAACTTCACACCGGAATTAGTTGTTCGTGACATGTCAGTTGCTGAGGTGTAGATCTTATTATTATAGATATTATACTGATCCATGTTCTCAAAAAACTTCTTAGCATCTGTCTCTTCACCTTCATTTGCTTTCGGAGACATATAGATCGTAACTTTTGCGGTTTGGTTATCATCAATAAATTCAAGTTTTCGATAAATAGTTACCGGAGTTTCTTTGTCAGTATCAGTGACTCGCGTTTGTGCAGTCAGATACACAATATCTCCTTTATTACGTGGAACTGCTGTACTAACTATACCATTTACATTTGTTGTTGCATGAATATATTTATAATTCTCGATCTCGATCGGTTTTGTGGTATATTCATACCCAGTCCAACCTGATTGAATATATTCTTCATGAATAACTTCACCTGTTAATTCATTAACATATTTTGTAACTTGATCAGCTAAACGAATACTGGAGATATTTATTGATTGAACCTTCCCTGTACCAGACGTTGAAAGTGCGTTATATAATTCCGTGTAATAACCCGTGATATTTTTTGTAGCGATCTGTATGGTTTTAGAACCCGATAATAAATTGATCTCAGTATTGCCATACTCTGCCACCGTTCCTGGTTGAGCTTCACGATCGATCATTTTTGTAGATTCTACTGTACCATCTTTCATACGTGTTACATAAACATAACGCGCTGTTTTATTTCCTGTTAGATACTCTTGGCTTGTCTTATCTTTATCTATCGAAAAAACATATTGGTATCCTTCACTATCTTGGATCACTTGGAATGTATAGCGACCTTCGACTGGATCACTTATTGGTGATTCTGGAACCGTTAAAGTATAACCATCCTGTGTCTCCGCACTATCGGCTAAAGCTACAGGTGTTGCTTCGCTTGCATCTGTTGCTAGTTCTTTGGATCGTAAAGAAGTTGTTTTTTCTTCTTCAGTAGCAGTAACTTCATTTCCCTGTTGTTGAGTATTTGTTGATAACTCACTTGCGTTAATATCAGTTGATACATTTTCATTTAAAGTTCTGTCTGTTGCTTCAGTAGTCGAATCAGTAGTAAAAGGTGTTGCTTCACCATTTGATAAAGCGCTATCATTTCCTTGTATAGCTACATCATTTGTATTATCGATAGCAACTTCACTTTGTTCTTCAGTGTTTGTCTGTTCTTCACTAGAACTATTGCTTGTAGTTATTTCAGTTGCGGGCTCTGACTCTGTATTTTCTTCTGATACTAGATCACCTTCATCGTTATTTACAGTAGGCGTAACTTGGACTGTAGTTGGTGTTTCAGTATTCAAAGTACTATCAGCCAACGCTACACTGCAGCCTAAAAACATAAATGCCGAAATAGCAACTGAAACTACCCCCACATTTAATTTACGTATAGAAAAATGATAATTTTTATCTGACATAGTGCAGCGCTTAAAATAATTACTATTCATGTTGATATCCTCCTTTACCCTGAACATTAGCAACTGCCTTCTACGCTTAAATTATATAGCAATCTACATAAAAAATTCAATCAAAATGTATAACTAAAAAATTAGTAATACATAGTTTTTTTCGTATATAACTTGAACGTTATTTAAAACAAAAACTTTTATATTATAGAAAAAACCAATAACCACAACAATAAAAGCTATATTTTTATATATTTATATATTTTGCAATAAATAAAAAATTATAACAATATAACCACAAAAAACAGAACTAGTCATTACAAAATGAAAGCAAAACTCATTACTAAATTCATTTTTTCGATCTTCTCTTCTTTTTTTCAAATGAACAATGTTCCAACATTGGGAAAATTTTGGTTTCTATTACAAATAAGTGAACCGATCCATTTTAGTTTGATAAGAGGTGATCAGCGAGTATTCGAGTAGCTCTCCTGGTAGAATATCCTTTTTCACTATCTAAAATCTGATCAAACCGTTGGATACAAAATATTTGGATAACATAGTTAAGATAAAAAAGCTGGATATATAGGATCCAAAGAACCTATATATCCAGCTTTGATTTATCGATAATTGATCATGAAATAAGACTAACAGAATGTTATTCCCATTCAATAAGATCAAATCATTCTCAATTTTATCATTACAGTATTTTCGCTGACTTTTACTGATTTTGGCAAACATTTGGCAAACAATCATTCATAATAAACTGATTTCCGTTAAAATTAATTTTCTTTTCTTCTGAAAATTTAAATTTTATATTACCAGTCATCATTTCTGCCAACATATCATCATTTCTTCTCCATAAATGAGAGTAATGTTTCAAAGTAATATCAGGGCTAGAATGACCTAAGCGACGTGAAACAGTTAAAACATCAGCATTAAATTCATTGATCAAGTAGCTAACATGACTATGTCTAAGCCCTTTTGCTTCAATTTGAGGAACTTCGGCTAATTTGGCATATTTTTTGATGATCCTACTAATAGTCGAACGAACCATAGGCGTATCATCATATGACATAACAAAGTTTTTAACCCCATGATTTAACTGAATCCTTTGCCACTCCCTTAAATAATCAACTGTATCATTATCTAAAGAAATCATTCTTTTTCCACTTGACGTTTTTGTATAGGGCTTTATAGTATAGTTGCTCTTATTCTTAAAATCCAACGTATGATGAACTCTCATTCTTGAGTTTTTTAAATCTATATCAGCCCATCTTAATGCTAATCCTTCGCTAACTCGAACGCCCGTCATGAAATATAACCATATCAAAATGAAACAAAAGTGTTCGTAATAATCGTTGACATAAATTTTCGAAAGGACTGCTTCAAATTGATCTTTATTCCAATATTTAACAACTGATTTACCTTTCGAAATGGACTTAGTTTGCATGGATACATTGTTTTTGAGTATCCCTAACGTTACTGCATAATCTAAAGACTGTCTAAATGCAATATATACCATACTACAATAACTTTTTGAAAAGCCACTTTCAGTCAATAGCCACGTTCGGTATTCTTCGCAATCCATAACCGTTATATCCTCTAATAATTTATCCCCTAATTTACTGATTGCATATTCAAACGCTTTTTTGTGAGTCGAAAATGTACTTTCTTCAACATCTCCACTGTATTTAGGAATAAATTTATTAGTCATAAATGATCTGTATGTCATACGATATACTACTGAGCCGTTTTCTTCTAAATATTCATTTTTTAGGCGGATAGCTTCGATGTAGGCTAACCTTGCAGAAGTAAAAGGTCGTCCTTTTTCATCTTTACGCCCCTTCTTGAACTTCTGCTTTCCTGATATATCACGACCTAAAAAAATTTGATAAAAGAAATTTCCTTTATCGTCTTGATAGACATTCGGATATTTTGTCTTCTTCATTTAATATCATCACTTTCCATTTTTGCAGTGATGATATGTCCTAAAATTTCCTCTACTACTTGTATTGGAACAAGTCCCACCTTTCTTCCATTATAAAAACTATATCCTTGCAAAACAAGCTTAGTTTTAGCACATCGAATAATTTTTCTAGCCTGATTAGCAGGAAAACCAATTCTAACTAAGTCTCCATAACTGATCATTGTCTTTTCCATCAATCTGTCCTCCGTATATATAATTTTTATTTATTACAACAGCTTTAAGCATCTTCATGTTTTTCACCGTACTTGTAGCGTCTGGAGTCTAAAAACTTCGAAAAAAAATACGTATGCCTAAAAATTAGATTTAGTAATATTGAGTCTTCTTTCCGAGCATATTCCACTATTTCAGTAAATTCAGTGAAATCATTCTCTTCTATAATATCCACTACTGTATTAATAAGTTCCTGAGTATTTTGCTCTACTAAAAATTTGTTCAAATCGAAGCCACAACCAGTTTCAATCTCTTTAATATCATAAGATGTCTTATCTTTGTTTTCAGCATGCACAAAATAATCGTACATTCCCTTTGGTGAAATAACCGCTTCTACATGTTCAGGTCCATTCAAACTTTCACTAATCAAATTTGAAACTTGTCTATAGCTTTTGAGGGTGTCAAAATAAAATGCACCGTGTTTATGCGATTTTTTTAATTTCTTCGTTCTTTTATCTTGATCTTTATCGTGCCAAGGACTTAAGATATATGGCACATGCAAATCGTCTAAAATATCAATATAGTTTTCTGGCGCACTATCTTTGTACATCAAAAATGTCCACTTATTGGATCTTTGTTCATTTACCATTCTAGTTTCTCCTCTCTTTTTTTGATTACTGATTATGGACGAATGGGGGTCGTAGTAACCCCATTCGTTGAGTGCTCTGTGCTACTCACTTCGTGAGCGCAGAGCACTCATTTTAACGACGTTTTCCAAAGAAAAACAAACCTCTTCTTTCTCTAATTGGCGCTGAAATGTAGTAATCTGAATCAATATTAGCAATATATTCTTTTAACTGTTCTTCAACATCACTCAAAATTTTTTGCGCCTGATACTGTCGGGGAAATTTAATATACACTGTTATTGAATCTTCTCTTATATCAATCAAGCTTTTATTGACTGCCTTATTGAATACTCTAGTAACTACTGAATTTGAATCGCTCATCAACTGTTTCCCATTATCTATTTTTTTCAAAAAACGATGTAGCAGAAAGGTTTCCTTTATCGAATAGATAAAGTTACTTACTTTATCGCCATTAAAACGTTGTATTAACTCAAAGAGATTTACTAAAAAAAATACCAAAAAACATCCGACACCTCCGATCACTGAAAGCCCCCTCAATACTATTATTGATAATTCTAATTTTCCATTTAATATCGAATAGAGAGATTCTATATGCACATTTTTTAATACTAATTCAACACTTGAAAAAAATAACATACTTACAAACAAATATTTATCCAATAATATAATCTTCATTGTCTCAGTTTTCTTCACGATTATAAGACCCCTTTCTTTGTATAATACGTTGGGCATAATAAAGGTAAGACTTGATATGGGTGTTCGTTATCTATAATTTGTATCAAACCTGTTCCTTTTCCCGTAGGAATAACTATTCCTTTTGGATCTAAATCTGGAAATAAAAACTGTGTCGTTTTTTTATTAATATTTCCAATCTGAATCAATACATTCATTTGTTCTCTGACTGATGTCGGAATAGATGTGTGATCAAATCGTTGACCTACTAATAAAAGATGAACCTTAGTCGAACGTCCTAATAAAGCTATCTGAGATAACAAAGTAAAAAACGAATCTTTAATCGATTTATTAACCCCTTCTGACAATGCAAGTACTTCATCTATGGCTATAGTTAAATGTTTAAACTTTTTATTAGGATCATTGTAAAGTTGCTCTTGTCTCGTTTGTATCATATTTAGTGACGAACTTAATTTTTCATTTATTTCTGATACAAAATCTGATTTAGAACGATTCTTTTGTGGTCTAACAACAGGCACATTATTTTCTCGCGCCCATCTACTTGGCATATCAAATTTTGGATCAATAATGATCAACTCCGAAAACCTATTTAAAGCGCTTAAAAAATATGTTAGAGCATATGACTTTCCAGAACCAGAGTTTCCAGCAATCGCAATCGAAGTCACCTTATTATAGTTAATTGATAAATTTTCCATAATTGGAATATTTGATTCAGTTATATTTAACACATATCTATCAAGATCTGGTATAACCAACCTTTTTGATATTCCTTCTTTCCACGGGAAAAATAATCCTCTTTGAATATGAATATCTGTTGTGTTTATTGGTATGAAATATGCTGTATTCTGCTTTAATAACGTATATCTAGGATAAAGTGAAGCATTTGCGATCAGAAAAATTTTTTGATATAAATCATCATCAATGATATAGCCTGCAGGTAATCTAGGTAAAAATAGAAAACCATCATCCAGCACCTTACAATCAAAACTATTTGTATAACTTGTTTCTCCTTGCATCAGCGATCCTAAAGCCATATTCAAACTCTGTAACAGGTATTGCTCTAATTCTAATTTATTTAACATTGTTATATCCTTTCTTACTTAAAAAGTGAATTTATACCAGTCATAACGTGATATGGTACATCACGTTCATAGTATCCTTTAAACATCTCCAACATAATTATTTACCTACACTTTGGACATTTTCTGCTCTAAAATACACGTTGTATCGGATCTCACAGGCTTCCAAATTATCAAACTCAATAACGTCTAAAAACTCTGGTAGCTTGATCTTATTTGGAAATTTCACGTAAAATGGTGGTAGATCTTCTTGAATAAACCATGCTTTGTAAGAATCAATCTCTTCTGTTGGCTTTCCGTCTTTAAAAACATTTTGTTCTTCTAATTCCGTACTCAAACTATATACTGGTTTTTTCACGTCTATATAGTCGTATGCTGTCTCTGCTGAATAACCACTTTTTCTTTTTTTAATTTTCATTTTATTTTTCTCCTTAATTGAAAATTTCAATAATTTCTACTTGGTGTTTCGATATGTTATTTTTTTACATTAATATCACCTCCCTACCTTCAAATAGGGTTAATTATTTTCTAATACTATGTTAGCATTCTAATTGAGTATATTATTTTAATAATTCTCGTGACATATATAAAAAAATAACCTTATTAAAAATAAGTAAAACATGGAGGATCTAATTATGTCCCAAAAAAAGAAACATCTCCTATCTTCCGAGGAACTCATGGAGATAAGAGACAAAAATGAATGGATTACTTTTGAAGAGGCACTGTCACGTATATATTCTTGGTTTAGTCCAGAATATTTATCGTATACCCCTGATCGTATAAGGAAAATAATTGCTAATGATCTAGAAGCAACTAAATTGGAAAACATAAACGACAAGAAAATACCCTATTACCTTCCAAAACATCTACAATTAAAAGAAGAAAAAGATGCATTAAAGTTAGAGTTGGATAACACAGATAAGAGAGATAGAACCAAAATAAAAGCTATAAATGAGAGGTTAAAAAGGTTAGACAATATTTTTCCTAAATTTGAAGAAAGCCTTGTTAACCCAGAACCTAAATTTCGACTCGAAGCACTTAAAAATAACTATCCTAATGATGTTATAGAACCGCAAAACAGCATTGTTCTCCATACATTAGATGAATTTATCGACGGTGCTGATGATTTTGTCACTCATACATTAGATAAAGCTTTAACTGATCGAGATAAGCAAGAACTAAGAAGCATTGTTGAAGATATGGATTTAGAAGCTAGTGGAGAAAATAATAGCCGAGATACTTTCATAAAAAAAGGACGTCCTCAAATTATTATGACTAATCAATACCTTTATGCTTTGAAACATGAACTTGAAAGACTACAGCACGCCCCTGAAAATGACGCAATTAAGATCTTTACAAAAACAGAACTTAAAAAGATTTATGATGATTTAAAAGATAAGAGTATTCTATCTTTTATCAATTATGTATTTTTTAAATTAAAATTAGAGGTTAGTAATTTCCTAACCACTAAAATCGCTATCAGAAAACAAGAGTTCATTAGATATTTTTATATAACTACCGTTGTTAATAATGAAGATCCAATGGCTACCATGTTATGTAAAGATACAGATACACTCCTAACTGAAGAGGAATTTCAAACATTACTAAAATACAAAGAATATTTAGGGGATATAGAAAATATACCTTTTAATTTTAAAATTATTGATGATGCACATAAAAAAATGATATCTTACCAAGAACCACCAACAATTGATGCTGTGATCGACAAAATATTTATTAAAGAGCGCAATATTTTAAAAAAATTGAATCAAATAAAAAAAGAAGAAGGTTCTAAAATGTTAGAAATACAAACATTCAGAAAGGCACTACATCAAAAAATATACTCATTTTATCAAATAAAATATTTACTTTCTAAAGAAATGCTGTTACGCCTAGAAAATTTGGGATTCAACGCATAAAAATCAAACTAAGTAGAGAAAGTTACAAAACTTCCTGCTTAGTTTTTATTTACATAAATCTAATAATCTACCTAATAATTAATCTTTAGACGATACTCGTAAAATTTCTAAAAAATGCTTGCTAATAATTTCTGTTTTTTCGTAATCTAACTCTGAAAAATACTTATCTAACTGACGTTGATAAGGTCCTTTTTTTATAACCTTTCCTTCACAACCATCTGTCGTAAATAATGAATCCATGGAAATATTTAATGCACGAGCAATCTTAAACAAACTGTCTGCACTAATCTTTTTAGCTACACCACGTTCAACTTTAGATAAATAATTAATGGTTAGATCGCTAAACTCTGCTAACTGTTCTTGTGTCATACCTTGTCTTTTGCGTTCAAATGCTATATTTTTTCCCAAAATATTATTTTCCATGAAGTTCCTCCTATCTATCAACTAAATAAAAGGATATAGTGGTAAAATAATATTTTTAAGTTCCAATAAGATTATTAGTTTTGTAATCCATAAAGATTAGTAGTTCTATTGTATTTTTTTTTTTTTGTTTCTATAGGATTATATACGTAGTATAATAAAAAAGTGTTTAACACTTTTTTATTATACTTTAGGGAGGCTTTATATATGAAAAAAGAATTGCTAACAGCTAGTACTGCTCTAACATCAGCTTTATCATTATTTGCAGTGGCTAATCAGGCTCAAGCTGATACAATTAATAAAACATCTGGGGAAAACATCACTCAAACAGTTAGTCAAACACCAGATTCAAAGACTCAAAATTTGGAAAAAACTTATAACCAAGCTACTAATGAACAAACGCAAGTTCGAAATTCTATCAGTCAGGTTCAAAATACTCTTAATGACGCTAAACGTGAGTTAGATAATGCAGTCAACGAACAAGAACAAGCTAAAAATGATCTTGAAACGGCTAATAAAACACAACAAGAAGCAACACCTGATAATATCGAACAAACAAAACAAGATATTGAAGAGGCTAAACAAGACGTAATCGATAAGACCCAAGATGTTCAGCAAACACAGACAACAATTGAACAAACAAAACCTACAGTTGATCAAGCTCAAGGTGTTGTTGATAAAATCACAACAGATGTTAACAATGCCCAAGATAGTGTTAATAATGCTCAAGATGTTGTTAATAACGCCCAAACCGATTTAGATAATGCTAAAAATGATTTAAATAATACGCAAAACACGATCAATAATGGTCAACAAACAATCGAACAAGATAAAAATGATGTCGATCAAGCCCAACAAAATGTTGATCAAGCGCAACAAGAGGAAGCATCAAAACAAGATGCTATCAAACCGGCTCAAGATACGGTTGACCAAACACAACAAGATGTGAATCAAGCACAACAAGATGTAAATCAATCTCAGCAAACAGTTGATCAAGCACAACAAGGTGTCGATCAAGCACAAACAAACGTTGATCAAGCACAACAAAAAGTTGATGAAGCACAAGATATTTTAAACGGAACTAATGCTGATAAACTTCAAAATGATCTTGAAAATGCTAAAAATGAAGTTGATCAAAATCAACAAAATGTAACTAACAAACAATTTGCTAATCAGATAGCAAAAGATGAACATGAAAGTGCTAAAAACGAATTAGAATCATCTAAAACAGAAAATGATCAAGCTCAAGTCGATTTAAAAGATAAAGAAACAAATGCATCTAATACACAAGTAAACTTAGATAAGGCAAATGAGCAAGTAAATCAAGCTCAAAATAAATTAGATGAATTAACGGCTGATAATGTAGTTAACACCATCAATATGGGATCTGATTATAATACGTATAAAGATTTTATTCAATATGATGAAAATGGATTTCCTTTGCGTGATGAAAATGGCAAAATTAAGATCGATCAAGAAAAATATGATAAATTAATTGAAACAAGACATGAAACAGATTTATTAAATCAATTTCAACATAGTCCGAAAGACGAACAAATCATGGTTGATCCGACAAATTTAAGTGCTGAACAATTACAGGAATTGAACTTATGGATCGTAGATTTATTGAATCAAATTCCAAGCCAGTTGGGATATGATACGCATTATGTAGTAACGCAACAAACAATTGATTATGCGAAGGTGATTGCTGATGCCTCAACAGCTGCAGGCTTTAACCATAGTCAAGAAGCGTTAAAGAAAGGTTCCGATTATGTTCATGGAGCTAATTTCCAAGAAGAATCAATTGGAACAAGTTATAATAAAGTGATTTCTCTAGACGCATTAAAAGCTAGAATTTATGATGTTATGATGGCAATGTTATTCGGAGATGAAGGTTCTAATTGGGGACATGCCGATCATTTATCAACAAACTTAATGCAAAGTTTAGGAGCAAAAGAAATTTATTTTGGTTTTGCAATTGATGGAAACGGAACGCTTCATTTTGAATCATTCATTCCAGAAGATAAAGCCTTTGTTGATCAAGGTGGAATTTTAAACACACCAAAAGAAGATAACAAAGAACAACAAATTGCCGAAGCTAAAGCACAATTAGCACAAGCAAAAGACGATCAAACAAAAGCGCAAATTGCTCACCAAAATGCAAGTCAAGCACTCCAAGATGCACAAAATAAAGCTCAAACAGCAAGTCAAAAATTATCTGAAGCACAACAACTAGTAGCGCAAAAAGAACAAGCATTAAATGGAAGTTTTATTGCGTTACAACAAGCACAAGATGCCTTAAAGACATCGCAAGCTAAATTAGTGCAGGCACAAGCAGCCGTAGATAATTTAAATACGGACACACAAGAAAAGCAAGCTAAATTGGATGAAGCAAAAGCACAGTTAGAGACAGCTAAACAAAATTTAGCTGATAAACAAGCAACATTAGCTCAAGTACAAGCAGAACATCAAAAGATGGTTGAACAGTTAAATGATGCTCAAGCAAAGCATAATACAGCTGTTAAAACGTTAGAACAAGTAAACGCAGACTATGCAAAAGCACAACAAGCAACACAAAATGCAATTAAGACATTAAAAGAAAAGCAAGATAAACTAACAAATGATACCTTAGCTGTTGAATATGCTAAAGCTAGTTTAGATGACAAAAAGAATGCTGTGAATGAGAAACAAACAGCATTAGATAATGCCAAAGTAGAATTGCAAAAACAAAATGATGTGTTGAATAACTTGAAGACTAAGTTGAGTGAAGCTACAAATGATTTAGCAACAAAGAAAACAATTTTAGAACAAGCAAAAGCTGATCATGAAAAAGCAAAACAGGAATTAGCTTCTGCTCGTGATCATTTGATCGAATTAAATCATAAATTAGAGTCATATGAACAAGCATCTGAGAACGTTCAAAAAGCACAAACAGCCTATGAAGAAGCACAAAAGAAAGTAACCGATGCTCAAGCAAAATATGATGAAGCTGTAAAACATTATGAAGCAGTAAAATCTAATTTAGATGAAAAGAATAAACAAGTTGAAGCATTAAAACAACAATTAACTGTTATTGAAAACCATGAAACAGCAAATAAAATTGTTGATGAAGTTTTAAATAATGAATTTAAATCATCAACAAGTAATATTACTATGGGAAATCAACACAGTTTCAAGGCTCATGATCTATCCACCTCAACAATAAAAACAACTGAACTGCCACAAACTGGTGAAAAGAATTCCATTGACAGTATCTTAGGATTACTTTCACTGATGTCAGCGTCGGTTTTGGGTATTGTTTCATCTAAAAGAAAAAGAACTCACTAGATATAAATAACATCTATAAAAAAAACGCTATTCAAAAGATTATCTTTTGGATAGCGTTTTTTATAATCAAAGCTAATTACCAAAAATTTTGGCAAACTTTTGGCAAACAACTATGTTATTCTAAATGTTTTTTAGTGGTTTCTCGTCCTTCAAAAAGCTGGAAATCTAGGCTATATCATCTAAGTTACATATATCACTTATTCCCATTCGATCGTTGCCGGTGGCTTCGAAGTGATATCATAGACGACGCGGTTGACGTGTGCTACTTCATTTACGATCCGCACTGAGATCTCTTGTAAAACATCCCATGGGATCTTCGCAAAGTCAGCTGTCATTCCATCGATCGAAGTCACTGCACGAATACCAACAGTATAATCATAAGTCCGACCATCACCCATCACACCGACAGAACGGATCCCTGGTAAGACAGTGAAGTATTGCCAGATCTCTTTATCTAGACCGTGTTTTGCGATCTCTTCGCGTAAAATGAGATCAGAATCACGCACGATCTGTAATTTTTCTTCCGTGATCTCGCCGATAACACGGATCCCAAGACCTGGGCCTGGGAATGGTTGACGCCAAACAAGTTCGTGTGGCATGCCCAATTTTTCACCTAATTCACGGACTTCATCCTTGAATAATGTGTTCAATGGTTCGATCAATTCAAATTGCATATCTTCGGGCAACCCACCAACATTATGGTGCGATTTGATCGTTTGAGCTGTATCAGTCCCAGATTCGATCACATCAGTATAAAGCGTACCTTGGGCCAAGAAATCGATACCCTTGAGTTTAGTTGCTTCATCATCGAAGACGCGGATAAATTCATTACCGATGATCTTACGTTTCTTTTCTGGATCAGAAACACCAGACAGTTTTTCCATAAAGCGATCTTTAGCATCAACTTTGATGATATTTAAGCCAAACTTGCCACCTAAGCTTTCCATAACTTGTTCTGCTTCACCTTTACGCAACAAACCATGGTCAACGAAGATCGATGTCAATTGGTCACCGATCGCCTTGTGTAACAAGACACCAACAACAGAAGAATCGACCCCACCAGAAAGACCAAGCAAGACTTTACGGTCACCTACTTGTTCTTTGATCTTAGCGATCTGCATATCGATAAAGTCTTCCATTGACCAGTTATCACGAGCACCACAAACATCAAACGCAAAGTGACGCAAGATATCATTACCGTATTCACTGTTACGTACTTCTGGGTGGAATTGCAAAGCATAGAATTTCTTGGCTGTATTAGCCATTGCTGAGATCGGGCAGTTTGCACTTGTAGCGGTAACTTCAAAACCAGCTGGAACTTCTGTAACTAAGTCGCCATGACTCATCCAAACAGTTTGTTCCTTAGGGAGATCTTTGAACATCACTGCATCAGCATCAGCTACTGTGATCTTCGCTTTACCGTATTCCTTATTATCAGCAGCTTCAACTTTACCACCGAGTTCTTGTGTCATCAATTGCATCCCGTAGCAGATACCCAATACTGGGATACCTAAATCAAAGATCTCAGGATCGACTTTAAATGCTCCTTCATCGTAGACACTGTTTGGACCACCAGAGAAAATAATTCCCTTAGGTGCCATTTGTTTGATCTCTTCAGCCGTGATCTTGTGGGATAATAATTCAGAGTAAATACCGAATTCACGGATCCGACGAGTGATCAATTGGTTATACTGGCTCCCAAAGTCCAATACAATGATCTTGTCAAAAGCTTGCATGTCAACATTAGCCAAGATATTCACCTCATCATAAAATTTTTGCATGTATTATCTTACATTGTACTCATTGAGTCAAGCTGGGTCAATCGTTTTTCACGTACATTTTTCATGAATTTAATTAAATTTTAGCTAGAACCCGAATAAACCCGCTCTAGTATTTGCGTAACAGCAACTCATTTATCAAATGATTTTTCCCTTTAACGATGATCAGATCGGCACGATTTCTAGTAGGTAAGATATAATCGTGCAGATTAGGGTGATCGATCTCATCCCAGACTTTAGTTGCCATCTCAAATGCTTTTTTGCGATCTCCTAAAGCATAAGGATAGTAATAATTCTTAGGATCTTTAAACGCTGTATCTAACAGCATCCCGAAGCGCTCCAAATACCACTGCTTGATGTCTTCTTCTTTAGCATCGACATAAATAGAAAAATCAAAGAAATCACTTACATAGATCTTTTGCTTACTTGGCAGTTGCAAGACATTGATCCCTTCGACCAACAAAATGTCTGGCGAAGCGATCTCTTCGTATTCACCAGGAATGACATCGTAGACCTCATGTGAATAGACTGGCGCCTTGGCAGGTAAATTATTCTTAACATCATTGATGAACCTGATCAACCGCTCCATATCATAGCTTTCAGGAAAGCCCTTGCGACTCATCAAGCCTTTTTTCTTTAGCACCTTATTTGGATATAAAAAGCCATCAGTTGTGATCAATTCAACTTTTTTATCGGGATAAACTTCGCTGAGTAATGTCTTCAACAAACGAGCCGTCGTACTTTTACCTACTGCTACCGAACCTGCGATCCCTAAGATAAAGGGCACCTTGTGTGGCCGTATCCCTAAAAAATTCGCCTGATCATCTTGGAGCTTTTGATGAGTAGTCACAAACATCTTGAGCAAATGGATCAACGGCATGTAAATATCAGCCACATCTGTGGTCGAAATGCGGTCATTTAGCGATTTTATCTTTTGCAGTTCAGCTTCAGTCAAGGGAGCGATATGGTCCTTGTAAAAGCCACTCCACTCTTTGCGTGAGATCTTATAGTAATTTATTTGATTTTCCATGCGTATTATTTCCTTGTATAGCGTTTTCTATCTTATAATAGACAATTATAGCACGGATTTTATATAAATTTACCAATAAAGGAAGCGGAAACATGACTAAAGTAGTATTATTCGGTGATAGTTTAACAGCAGGGGTCGTTGATGGTCATTCTAGTCCGATCTTTACTCGACTTTTAGAGGATAAATTCCCTGATGTTGAGTTCATCAACCGTGGTTTACCCGGTGATCAAACACGAAACGCCTGCAAACGACTACGTGAGGATGTCTTAAATGAAGTCCCCGATAGCGTAGTGATCTTCTTTGGCACCAATGATGTTTCCAGCAAAGAAGTCTTTTTAGCTAATTACCACAATAATTTAGCTTATATGCTAACTTGTATCAGTCCTAATAAATGTCTCTTGATCACCCCGGGGATCGCGGGACCAACGCGTGCTAATCTTCGACCACTTTCCAAGATGGAGCAATATGCTAAAGAAACTTTGACTGTCGCAAAAGAATTTGAGATCCCAGCCTTAGATTGGTTTGATATCTGCAAAAATAAAGATCCAAAAGAACTATTACAAGCAGATGATCTGCACTACTCTGAGATGGCGTATCGGCAACTCGTCGAACATCTCACGCCACTGTTACAAAAGAAATTAGATAGTTTAAACTGATAAAAAGGAACACTGAGTTCAGTGTTCCTTTTTATCACTATACAACCATGAGCCAACGACAGCTAAGATCACACTAGCAAAAAAGAAGATCGCTCCTGGTGATAAATACTGAAATAAGGTACCAAAAAGAAAAAGTCCTAGCGGAGAAGCTAGTTCTAATATTGCAGCAGCGGTAGCATTGATCCGACCTTGTTTTTCCACCGCCACTTCTGTACGCATGTGCAGTGCATAAGGAACATTTGCTAAACAGATCGCTAACCCCAGCAAAAATAAACTCACCGTGAATACTGCACTCACAAGTAAAGTACTGCTATACAAAAGTACTAGCGCCATAGCTAACAAAGAAACGACCATCAAGAACGAAACTTTTGCCGTAAAATGACATTTTCCTTGTTTTACTTTGATATTTCCCATCAAAATAGAACCAACGATCATCCCAAAAGCTAAACTAGACATGATCCAACCATAGGTATGTGCGCTTACACCAAGATCTTTGACTAAAACTATCGGATCACCTACTTCTACTGCGGTCAGAACCAGATTAGCCACTACTCCAAAAATAAGTAGTGCTTTTAGTAGCTGATCTTCTTTGATATAATGCATCCCAGCAAAACTACCCGATAATATGTTTTCTCTTTTATCTGTCCTAGTTTCTCTTCCAAATGCCGTAAAATCCAACCGTAATAAGCTAAAAAAGACCCACGCTTCACCAACGATCTCTAAAAACATTATCTGCTTTAATGTAAATACCGGATATAAGACACCACCCAAGATCGGAGCTACTAACATCATCAAAGCAGAGATCGTCTGTTCACCTGTGATCAGCTTTTGATGATCAGCCTTAGCCACTAAGTTCAAGGTAGATGCTTTATATGCGATCGTTTGAAAGTCATCACATAATGTCAACCAAAAGACTAGTGCACCTGCAATGAGCACGATCCCTAGAGTGGTTTGAAACTTTGTAAACAACAACATACTCAAACTTACAAGTAAAATACTACTAAGCTGTGCTGCTAATGCGATAGACTTATGTGGATATCTATCTACCACCTGTCCAACTAGTGGACTTCCTAAGATAGTCGCTAGTGGACCTAACATCAAGATCAATGAAAACGAAAAGCTCGAATCTGTCGCTTTTAAGACGTAAAGACTTAAAACAAAGTTGAATATCCCACTGCTCAAATTCCCAATAAAATAGCTTCCAAGCGATAAATGCAGTTGTTTTTTAGAAAAATCCTTTGTTTTCCCCATAAGATCTCCCCCAATATGGCTTTAATGAGTTAATAATATAACTCAACCCCCCTAAAAAACAACACTTTTTATCATTAAATTTTTATCTATTTTTAATTTTATCTATAAACTTGAAATCATCTCTTCAAAAAAGCGGTGTTTCATCCCGAAACACCGCTGCTAGCTCAACGTTTGATCAATTCATATAAATTTTTATCCACAGTATCAAATAATGGGGATAACTCTTTTAGCGCTAAGATATCCAGTTGATGCATCGCACGTGAACAGATCGTATAGACCAACTGACGTTCACTTTCATCATGGTAATTTTCACGATCAGCATTCCACATGATAACAGCATCAAATTCTAGCCCTTTAGCCAGATAAGATGGGACGATCAAGGTCCCAGGAACTAAGCGCTGATTTTCAGTTCTGATCAGAGTCGTTTCAACACCTTTAGTCTGTAATAGTGAAAAAAGCTCTTCACATTCAGCTAGACTCTTCCCGATGATCGCTGTCGTCTGTTTAGCATCATCATTTTTAGCTAAAATATCCACAACATCATTCACTAAAACATCTTTGTCCTGGTCAACAATGATCGTTGGCTTCTTTCCCTTGCGTTCAAAAGCCGTCACCTTTTCACCGTTGATCAAAACTTCCTTGGTAAAGTCCGTGATCTGTTGGGTCGAACGATATGAAGTCGTCAACTGGACCACTTTGGTCTTTTCTTTTGGAAACATCGTGCTCAATTCCGTTAACAGCGTATGACTATTTTCTTTGGTGAAGATCGCTTGGTTGAGATCACCTAACATGGTGAATTTTGCACGTGGAAATTCATGTTTGAGATAAGCCAACTGAAAGGCAGTGTAATCTTGGATCTCATCGATAAAGACATGTCTGATATCTCGCTCACCTTTTTTCCCTGTGATCTGGTCATATAAGTAAAGGTATGGCGTCACATCAGTCAAAGAAAGACGCCTTTTTTTCAATAGATCGATCGTATTGTCGATCCCTTTTTCCCAAGCATCTCTGGTCAATTCAAATTCACTTAACTCTAGCAACTCTGGTACGCTACGCAAGAAATGTACATATTGCGCGTTGATATTTAAGAAGCGATTGCGCATGATCGCCACTTGGATCTTCTTATAATCTTGCATGACATATTGGCGAGCCAAAAAGTTTAGTTCCTTATCCCCATTTTCAAAATTACGTGGATGATCACCATATAACGCATTCAACTGCTGTTGTGAGAGATCTTGCACAGCTTTTTGGACCGCATCACTTTTAGCCGCAAGTGCAACTTTAGAATTTAGCCGCTTGATCAAAGCTTCTTTGGTCGCCGCCAAACGATTACCGAGATGATAGTTTTCATTAAAGCTGTAGTAAATATCTCTTATTTCTTTTTTGGAGAAGAAAATTTCACCATCATGCATGATGTTTTTAAAACGCATCCCATTTCTTTCAAGATATTTACCATAAGCTGTTGCTACCTTGAAAAACTTCAAACTATCTTTAGTCTCTTTGATCTTTTTGGAAAGTCCACTGTTATCTTCTTCAAAACGCTCTTGCAAAGTTTCGACTCTAACTTTAGGCAAACGTCGGTTGGTGAATTGATGATACGTCATCTGCACCATGTTTTGTTCTCCTAATTCGGGTAAGACCTGATCAATATAGTCATTGAACAATTGGTTAGGTGAAAACAACACTACTTGACCTGAGTTGAGCTTGCCACGATAGCGGTATAAAAGATATGCTACTCGTTGCAAAACAGCTGAGGTCTTACCAGAACCGGCTGCTCCTTGGACAAACAGTAATTCCGAATCAGTATCACGAATGATCTTATTTTGTTCTTTTTGGATGGTCGTGACGATACTTTTCATCTTAGTATCTGAACCTTCATCTAAGACCTCTAGTAGCATCTGATCCCCGACTGTCTCATCGGTATCAAATAAAGTCACGATCTGTCCATCTTCGACCATGAATTGACGTTTCAATTCTAACTCGACTTGGCGCTCACCTACTGGAGTCGTATACTTAACTTTTCCTAATCCCCCATCATAGTACACACTTGAGATCGGAGCACGCCAATCGTAAACTAAAAAGTTATCCTTTTCATCTGAAAATGAAGCTAGCCCGATATAGATCTTTTCGAGCTTTTGTTCACCTTGCTCTTTGATATCGACCCGTGCAAAGTAAGGCTTTTTTTCCATCTTTTCGAGCACATCTAAACGTTTGGCGGCTTGTGTTCGGTTGTTTTCTCTTTCGGCTAATTGTTGTTGTTGTTGGCGCACAGTTAGAGCGGTCTCCAGCATTCCCGAATAAGTTCCCGTCTTGATACGGAGATTATTCTTGAAATCATCTTGGATCGCCTGTGTATCGCTTTTAGCAGTAGCTATATTTTTTTGCGCCTTTTTTTGCGCTTTCTTGATCTGATCGACCACTCGATCCATGCGTTGTTGTTCTTGTTGCTTAATGCTTTCAGCCATTATTTACCCTCCGCTCAAACAAATTTTCGATATTCTATTGTAGCATATCTAATTTTCTTTGTCGTGTTTTTGAACTCAAGGAAATGATTGTGTATAATGAAACAAACATTTTCTAAGGAGGAAATTTCATGTCAGTTTCTGTACTGATAGTCACATTTGCTGCTTTTATCACGCCGATGGTCTTACAGCGCTTTAAGATCAGTGTCTTGCCGACTGCTGTCGCTGAAGTGCTCGTTGGGATCGTGATCGGTAAAAGTGGCTTTGACCTCGTTCAAACAGAAGGTACTTTAAGCTTTCTTTCAAACTATGGTGTTATCTTCTTACTTTTCTTGAGTGGAATGGAGATCGATTTTTCACTTTTCAAGAAAAACAATGGACCACTAACACCACTAGCACGCAAAAAAGCTGCAAATGCACCTTCAACTTCACCGGTCCAAGTTGCCGCGATCGCTTATGGCGGTAGCTTACTGATGGCACTTGCTTTAGCCTTGCTCTTTAAATTCTCGGGTCTATTTAGCAACTTTATCTTAGCTGCGATCTTGTTTTCGACTGTTGCTTTAGGAGTCGTGATCGCCGTTTTAAAGGAAAACGAATTGCTAAATAAACCACTCGGGCAAACCTTGCTTTTGGTCGCTGTCTTAGGTGAAGTGGTGCCATTGCTTTGTCTGACGATCTATAGTTCTTTTGTCTCCGGCAAAGGTGAAAGTGCTTGGTTGATCTTCTTGCTATTTATCGTCGGCGCTTTGATCTTCAAGCGATTTCGCAGTTTTTTCACCTCATTAGATGAGATCAACAAATCTACGACTCAGATCGACATTCGCTTAGCGTTACTGGTCATCACCACCTTAGTCGTTTTAGCAGAGTCTGTCGGAGCTGAAGATATCTTAGGTGCCTTTATCGCCGGGATCGTGATCAAATTGCTCCAACCTGCTCATAGTACCCAAGAAAAACTCGATGCGATCGGATATGGCGCCTTTATCCCGTTCTTTTTCATTTTGACAGGTGCTAAGATCGATATCCCAAGTTTACTCAACTCACCTAAGACGTTGATCTTGATCCCACTATTTTTTGCCGCTTATGTCTTGGCAAAAGCTCCTGCCTACTTGGGATTGCGCCAACGTTTCAAGCGCGTCAATGCTTTAGCAGGGGCGATGCTTTCACAAACAACGATCACGTTAGTCTTAGCTACGTTGACTGTCGCCCAGAATCTTAAAGTCATCTCAAGTGAACAATCTGGCGCCTTCATCTTAGCCGCTGTCGTGAGTTGTATCTTAGGACCTTTAGTCTTTAACAAGTTACATCGACCAGAACCAGAAGATCTGAAAAAGACTAAAGTCACGATCATCGGGGTCAACTTAGTCACGATCAACACTGCCGAACAGCTAAACGAAGACTGGTATGATATCCAAATGTACACTAATTGGGAGAAAAATTATAAGACTTATGATTACCGTAAAAACGTCCATCTACTGGATAGTGTCGAACCAAAAGACCTCATCAAACAGCAGATCTTTGACACAGATATCTTAGTCTTAGGTCACTCTGATGTCGATATCAATTATTCTTTAGCCTTAGCTGCTAAAAAATATGGTGTCGATCGCGTCTTGACTCGGATCCAAAACAGTGATCCGACTAGCATGGCAAAAATGGATAAACGTCTCTCTGACGCAGGTGTCGAGTTCTTTACGACTTTTGACACAACTGTCGGGATGATGCGTGCGATCATCGAATCTCCATCGACACTTGATCTGATCACAGGCGATTCCCGTTTATACGAAGTCATTGTGCGTAATTCTAAATTTGCTGGGCTTGAATTACGCAAATTGCCATTTATCAAAGAGATCACTGTCAGCAGGATCTTTAGACACCATAAAGCGATCCCAGTCAATGGCAACACCCAGATCCAAGTGGGCGATCACCTACTCTTTTCAGCCAACAAGGATGTCGTTAATGATATCCGCAAAAAGATCAGTAAACTAAATGATTATGAATAATTAAAATGCTCACAGGTAAAGCAACGATCGCTTTACTGTGAGCATTTTTTATGCAGTCACTTATCAACTACCATGACTTGTGCGCGGATGCTTACAAAATTTAAGTTCTGTGATCGTAACACCTTCAGTTTCAAAAATTACGATCTCATTTACACCCGTTTTTAAAAAATCTTTGGGGCAATAAAGTGTGTGAAGTGGGCCACAACTCCAATAACGACCTAAATTGATCCCATTGACGATCACGACACCTTTGCCATAACTACTACAATCGATAAAAGTATCACCGATCTCAGTTAGATCCAATATCACTTGATAAAATGAAGGTTGTTTAGGATCTTTTTTAGCGGTGTAATCGATCTTTTGCAACTGTTCTTTTGACAGATCTATTGCGTATTGCCGATATCCTTGATGAAAATGGATATCCTGCATGATCCCACCACGGATCCCTTTACTTTGTGTCGGACTATTCAACTTGAACCCATAATTCACCCGCCCCAAATTTTCGACCAAAACATCTAGCTTGATCTGAGCTTTGTTTGGCTCGCCTTGGATCAAGATCTCTTTTCCAAGAGTCTTTTGGTACTGGATAGCTTTCAACTCACCATCCGCAAACACGTGGATCCGATCGCTCGCCTCTACGACCTTTAACTTATTTTCACGATGATAATTTTTTAGCTCTACCGAATAGAGCATATAGCCATAACCTGTCCCTAGCGCTTCCATCGTTAATGGGTATGCCGTTTTTTTAGGCGCCACCAGTTTGTCTTTTATTGCTAATAGTGAAACACTATTTGTCACTGGATAAGTTCCTAATGCCTTGCACTTTTTTTCATGTGGCTTAGCCTGCCACACATCTGGACAGACCTCTTTTATAGCCTTTTGAACATAGAAATACTTTTCAGTCGGTTCTCCTGCTTCTGTCAACAAAGCATCATAGTCATAACTTGTCACTTGTGGGAGATCTAATGCTTTTCGCGCAGAACATCCGTTGTAAAATCCAAAATTAGTTCCCCCATGAAACATATAGAGATTTAAAGAACCTAACTTTAACATCTCTTTGACTTCATGAGCTAACTCTTGTGGATCACGCTTGATGAGAGGTTCTTTCCAACGTCCAAACCACCCATCCCAATATTCCATACACATGATCGGCCATTTTTTACCATGTTTTGCCATAAACTTTTTCATGACGGCTACGTTTTCTTTAGAATGGCTACCAAAATTCCCCGTTACCAAGACATCATCGGCGATCAAAGTCCCTGCATCTAAAGCCTCTTCCCATGTACCATCGGAAGTAAATAATGAGACGTTGATGCCAAATTCTTCCATCAAGTGCTTTGTTTGGCGCAGATATCTCTTTTCCATGCCATACGAGCCATATTCATTTTCTATTTGCATCATAATGATCGGTCCACCGTAAGTGATCTGAAGTGGGACCAACTTAGGTAATAAGACACTGTAATATGAGCGGACTTTTTCCATAAATGCCGGATCTGTCGAGCGCAAGCGCAAGTGCTTTTTTAACAACCAAGCAGGCATTCCGCCAAATTCCCACTCGGCACATATATAGACAGCTGGTCGCAAAATGACCATTAATCCTAATTCTTGTGCCATTAAAATAAAGGCCTCGACATCTTTTATACCTTCAAAATCGTAGACATTTTCCATAGGTTCATGTATGTTCCACGGAATATAAGTTTCAACTGTATTAGCACCAAGCGCTTTTAAATTATATAAGCTATCTTTCCATTGTGTTTGGGGTATCCGAAAATAGTGGATCGCCCCACTGATCAGCTTTATCGGTCTTCCATCCAACAAAAATTCTTCTTTTATCTCAAATGTTTGCATATCAACTTCTTCTTTCAAATATTTTTGTCATCTGATGTACTCTTTATTAGCCATCTTGACAAACGGCAAATAGATCAGTACCGCCAAGCCGAGGTTGATAACTGATAATATGAGCGCTCGCCAATCAAAACCAGTTGAAAACAAGCCGTATAAGACTGGTGGCATGACCCAGGTCACATTTTGTGTCACAGGTGCTACCAACCCTAGATATGTTGCTAAATATGCCACACCCGACATGACCGCTGGACATAATAAAAATGGGATAAATAGTATCGGATTTAGCACCGTGGGCAAGCCATACATTACGGGTTCACCGATATTAAACAAGGCTGGAACGATACCTAACTTAGCTACTTCTTTATAATGATCATTTTGTGATATCAAAAAAATAGCGATCAACAAGCCTAAAGTCGCATACCAGACAAAAGAACCATAAGAGACACTTGTCCAAAGATATGGGATCGTCTCATGTTTTTGGTATGCTTCTAAGTTAGCTAACAAGGCTACCCCAAATACACCTTCCATGATAGGTGCCATAACATTGCCACCATGGATCCCAAAAAACCAGAAAAATTGTGTCAACACTGCTATCAATATAACGACCAAAAAGCTCTGCGATAGACCTAACAATGGCGTCTGTAGCACCTTATATATCCAATCGATGATCAATGAATTTGTTACTTTATTGAAAGCAAAAGTAAAAATAGCTACTACGTACAGTGAAACTAGAGCTGGAATTATCGATAAAAAGGGTTTAGCGATCGCTGGTGGGACCGTATCTGGCAACTTTATCGTCCAATTTTTCTTCATCAACTTACAAAAGATGATCGCAGAAAGAAACCCGATAATTATAGCTGTGAAGTATCCATTTGAATTGATCTGCGTCCCTGGTAATACACCTGAAATGGTCACATTTAGATCGTGGCCTGTAACTTTTATCCCATCGAGCCCATCAAATAGCGCTGATAGTTCAATGTTTTTACTATTCTTCAAAGAGTATGTCGAAGTGAGCGAATCACCTATGGAAATGATAAAAGCTGACAAAGCTACCAATCCAGAAGATAAAGTATCCACCTTATATATTTTGGCAATATTTACCCCCAAACAGTAGATAAATAATAATGCCACTATCGATATGCTCCCCTTAAAAACTAGATTATTGACATCGACCCACCATTGAAATGTTGACGTTATTTTTTGCAAGTTGAACTGTTCGGGAATATCGACCAAAAAGGCATTGATCAGTAAGGCGATCGAACCCGTCATTATCACGGGCATCGTACCTATAAAAGAATCTCTAAGTGCAACTAAAAAACGTTGATTGCCGATCTTAGTGGCAATTGGCAAGATCTTACTTTGAATTGCATCCATTATTTTTTCACTCATTTACATCCACCACTTTCAAAAAGTATATTGGAAGCGCTATCCAAAATAGATTATATTATTTGCTTTAACTTTTTGAACATGATATTTTATACTCAAAACATGGAATTTTCTGCATAAATTATTTAAGGGATGATATCAATGGATGATTTTTGGTACCATGATCGCTCAATAGCAGCTCCGATCTATCTTTCACAATGTGGATGTGAGAGCTACCAAATAAATTCTTCGGTCCGTAATTACACCGTCCAACAAAAATGGATAATCCATTATGTACTATCAGGTAAGGGAACTTTAGAAATAGCTGGGCAACATTTCAAATTAGAGCAAAATGACATTTTCTTCTTTTTTCAAGGGCAAAAGGTAAAATATTATAGCGATAAGACCGAGCCTTGGACTATCATTTGGATAGGCCTTCAAGGTGATAAAGTGACTGAATTTTTAGAAGAAACGACATTATTAGATAAAAACATGGTCAAAACGCCTTTTGCTATGCAAGATACCTTAAAAAAGATCATCTCAGAGATAGTCTTTAAAAACAAAGAACTGATCGATGAACCTGAAACCTTAAAAGAACTACGGAATACGGCGACTCTATACCAGTTTTTATATCACATCAAAAAGATCTTTTTGCTACCTTCGTTGACGACAAATAAGCCGACCCAGATCAATATCATTGACTACATAAATAAGCACTACATGGATAGCATCTCTCCTTTGACGATAGCCAAATATTTCAATATAAGTTACAGTCAGTTATATAAATTATGTATCTCTACGTTTAACTCCAGTCCAAAGAAGATCATAACTAAGCATCGCATCAGAGTCGCGGTAGATCTCCTTTTAAACTCAGATAACACGATCAAAGAGATCGCCCAAAAAGTTGGATATAAAGATGAATTCTTATTTTCAAAAACTTTTTCAAAGAATATGGGGCACTGTCCATCTAAGTTTAGAAAACTAAACAAAGCTCAACTCAAAAATATAAGATTCAAATGATCACCTCTAGCAAAACCGCTTTCATGATATAATTAAAACAAATACATTTGTTGTGGGAGGAATTTTTATGGCATACTCGATCTACTTTGTCCGTCACGGACAGACATATCTCAATCGTTACAACAAGATCCAAGGTTGGTGTGATTCTCCTTTGACACCTAAAGGGATAAAAGATGGGCACCAAGCTGGCAAACGCCTGGCACATCTCAACTTTGCCCATGCTTTTCACAGCGACACGAATCGCGCCGCGCGGACATGTCGCTATATCCTAGAAGAAAACGTGACAAGCGCTAAAGATCTCACCCCAAAAGCTTTGCCGTATTTTCGTGAACAAAACTTTGGGTACTTTGAGGGCAGTGACACCAGTCAAGCTTGGTTGATGATCGGAGCTGACCACGGATGTAAGACTTTTAACGATATCATCACTAAGTATTCGATCGAAAAAGCACGTGATCTCACTAAAAAAGCCGATCCGTTCCATGATGCTGAAAACAATGCTGAATACTGGCAACGCCTTGACCAAGGATTTGAGTATATCGATAAGATCGCAAAAGATGGCGATAAGATCTTACTTGTTGCGCATTCGACTTTGATCCGTAGTTTGACCGCACACTTTGCCCCTGAGATCGATATCACCGTTAGCCCTAAAAATGGTTCTGTGACCCGATTTGATGTTGACGATAACGGGCAGATCAAGCTCGCCTACTTTGATCGATACCAAGATGACGCTAAATATTGAGCCAAAGAAGATCTGCGAAAATTTTGCAGATCTTTTTTCACCTTATCGATAACTGCAAAGATACCTTCCGTAAAATTCGTTGTGCTAGATACATCATCCCAAGTGTGAGCAAGAGATCCACCAAAATAGGTAGTGGCTCAAAAAAGCCAAATGCCACCGTCCTGATCGCTTTTAGTTGGTATGTAAGCGGATTGATCATGATCAAACATTTGACAAACAGTGGTAACTTATCAGAAAAAACATAGAGCGTCGGAGCTGCATACGATACAGGACTAAATATCAAGGTCATCACAATATCTCGCTTTTCATAGGTCGATATTTTAGTACTAAGTAAGATACCAAGGGCTGACCAAAAGCCAAGTGAGATGATCACAACGATAATGGACAATAAGAAAAAGCCAATGTTATATATCCCACCTGACATCATCCCAAGAATAAATAAGATCGAACACTGAAAAAGTAAGCCCACGATCGGAAAGCAACTCATTCCGATCAGATAATACCATGGTTGGATCCCGTTCAAAAATTTGAGCGCCAATAGCCCGTATTCTTTATCGATCGTAGCGCGGTACATAGCTTGTGACATCTGTCTTGTCACAAAAAAGGTCAATACACCAGTCAAGGCATACTGTTTATACAAAATAGCTACACCTTCTAAATTGACTGTTTTCAAACTAGTACTCAATGCCAAGACCAACAAACCATACGACAATACAGGTCCCATCCCCATTGATAGTAACAGACCTTTATTTCGTTTGAAAGCAACCCACTCACTGTAAGCAATGATCTTTATCGCACCGATCCCAGTGGAAATATTTCTAAAATTCATCGGATCCATGTTCTTCAGTCCTTTCTTGCAAGTATTTTTCTCGTAAACTCATACCCTGCGCTAAAAATTGCTGGAGACTTCCAAAATACTTTTGTTTGCCCTCATCAAGAAAGAGCAATTTTTCAGCATAATTTTCCAATAAGACTAGATCATGGGATGACACCAAGACCAGCGCACCTTCTTGACTACGTTTTTTTAGAAACGAAAATAACCTTTCAGAAGTTTCTACATCAAGTCCTGTTGTCGGCTCATCCAAAATATAGAGCTGTGGTTTTTTAGCTAATTCTCGCGCTATTTGAACTCGTTGCTGTTGTCCGCCTGAGATATGATCGGTCTGTTTATCACTTATCTTAGTGATATCCATCAGCTCGAGCGCTTGTTGACAAAGTTTTGTCGCCTCTTTTTTAGAAAATCCGACCAATAGTGGTCCTTGAAAAACATTATCGTATACATTCATGTACCAATCTATGATCTGATTTTGTGGACTAAATCCGATATCATTGAACGGATTTTTCCTTGTTGTATGTAAATCTACTGAGACCTCACCTGCAAGTGGCGCTAAGATCCCGACCGCTGTTTTCATCAATGTACTTTTACCTGCTCCATTAGCCCCGACTAATGCTACAAATTCCCCTTTTTCCAAAGTAAAATCAACGTTTTTGACCACTGTAGTAGCATCATATCCAAGTGATACTTTACTAAAATGTATCATCTAAGATCCCCCCTAGATCGATCTTAAAGCTATCCTGCCATAAAGTGAGCAAGAGCACAAGATTTTTTAGGTGTATCTAACTTTTTAGCTAGATCATTATCATATCAAGCTCTGACAAAAAAACGGTACCGCTCAAATCAAGCGATACCGAAAAGATCATTTAAAACGCATCAAGTAGTTAGCTAAAGCTTTAGCCGTTAAACTTGTTGGATGTTTTAGTAATTTTAAAAGTGTACCTGAAAAGACGATCTTACCACCGTGCTTTCCGCCTCGTGGTCCTAAGTCTAAGATGTTATCAGCATTAGCGATCAAATTCAGATCGTGCGTGATCGTTATGATCGTTGCACCTTGATCGATAAGTCTTTGCATGACTTTTAGCAAGACTTTCACATCTAATGGATGCAACCCGATCGTAGGCTCATCAAAGACAAATAGCGTCGTTTCTTGCTTATGATCCAAATGCTTTACCAATTTCAAGCGTTGCGCTTCACCACCAGAAAGGCTTGGGGTACTTTCACCTAGATGCAGATAACTCAGTCCAACTTCTTTTAGCAACTCTAATTCCCGTAAGATCTTAGGCTCAGTTTTAAATACACTCAAAGCTTGACCAACATCCATGTCTAAAACATCCACGATCGAATACCCATTCCATTTGACCTCTTGGATCTCAGGGCAATAGCGTTTCCCCGCACACATTGGACATGTCTGTTCCATATCAGGTAAATATTGGACATCTAAGGTCACGATCCCAGTTCCACCACACTCGAGACATCCACCTTGTTTATTGTTATAGGAAAAATAACTCGGCGTATAGTGGCGCTCTTTAGCCAGTGGTTGTTTAGCAAACAACTTACGCAAATTATCCATGATACTCGTATAGGTCGCAGTCGTCGAACGGGTACTCTTACCGATCGGACTTGCATCGACGCTGACAACATCTTTTATCGGTGAATCAAGTTCGCTCACTTGCGCTGGTAAACCTTCTCCCTTAGCTTTGGCCTTGATCGCTGGCACTAAGGAATCTAAGATCAAACTGGTCTTCCCTGCTCCAGAAAAGCCTGTTACAGCGGTCAAACGGTTAAGTGGAAGATCAACTTTGACATCATGTAGATTATAATACTTTCTCACAGCTAAAGTCAGTTTAGCTGTATCCACTGGCCGGATCGGACGCGCTATCAACTCAGCCGTCCCATTCAAATAAGGTCCGATCAACGAATTTTTATCTTTAGCTAACTGTGCCGGAGTCCCAGTGGCAATGATCTGGCCTCCATTCTCCCCCGAACCAGGCCCGATCTCAATGATGTGATCAGCTGCTTTGATGATATCAACATTATGATCGACCACAACAAGCGAATTTCCTTGTGCGACCAATTGTTTAAAGACATTCAACAAACCATTTATATTATCTGGATGTAACCCGATCGACGGTTCATCTAAAACATATAAGACACCCGTCGTTTCCGTGCGAAGGGTCCTAGCCAACTGGATCCGTTGCAACTCCCCTGTCGAAAGCGTGTTACCATTGCGAGCTAGCGTCAAATAATCCAGTCCTAGTTCTAATAAAGGTTTGAGGTCATCATCAAATTCAGCAAAGATCGCCTGTGCCATAGCATTCATCTCAGCGGGTAATGTTTTTAAGACCTGCATCTTCCAAGCCGGCAAAGCATGTAAGCTAAGTTCGGTAATTTCAGCAATATTTAGTCCACCTGCTTTTTGGCGCAACAATTTGGGTTTGAGTCTTGTTCCATGACAGGTCGGACAAGTCGAATAATGGAAAAATCCACTGATCTTTTTTTGCGCCCGTTCACTTTTACTGGTCTTTGCCGATTCTAAAACAGCCTGATGGGCATTTTCATACAAGACATTGAAATCGTGAAAGACTCGACCAGTACTTGTACGAAAATCCATCTTGAACTTCTTTTGTGGTCCATTTAAAACAAAGTCTTTTTCTTTGTCTGTCAATTCTTTAAAAGCTACATTGATCCGGACGCCTGCTTGTTCAGCTACATTAGGCATAAAGTTGCGCCCCGGTAAGCGCCAAGAAGCAATCGCCCCATCTGCCAATGACAAATTCTCATCAGCGATCAATTTACTCTCATCTAGCTGACGCATTCGCCCTGTTCCTTGACAAGTTTCACATGCCCCAGTTGAATTAAAAGCAAAATCTTCTGCACCATAGGCATAAAACTCAACTCCACAGGTAGGACATATCAGTAACCCCATCTTTTCACCTGATTTACTCATTGCTTGGGCAACTTTCAAATTCGGACCAAAGGCATGCCCATTGGGACAGACAGGTCGACCTAAACGCGAAAAGACTAAGCGGATCACATTCAATAATTCACTCATCGTCCCAACTGTCGCCCGTTCAGATGGGATCGCAGGCCGTTGGCGTAATGCTAAAGCTGACGGGATATGTTTGACACTTTCAACTTTAGCTTTATTTCCAGTCTTGAGCCGTCTTCTAGTATAAGTCGAAAGGGCTTCTAAATAACGCCTAGAGCCTTCTTCATATAATATCCCCATCGCAAGTGAACTCTTTCCCGAACCCGAAAGACCTGAGATCGCCACAAATTGATGTAATGGAATATCAATATCGATATTTTTTAAATTATGCACTTTCCCCCCACGGACTTCGATCTGTTGGGGCAATTTTGCTGTTGTTTTCATATAGTATTTCCTCACTAAAAAAGCGGACTTAATTGCTACCAAGTCCGCTTTGATCTTTGACGATTTAGAATGCTTGAATGATCTTAATGACCCCGATCAAGATCAAATAAAAGGCGATGATCAAGACCAAAGTCGTTGCTGCGATCAAAGGATTGAACAATAGAACAAACCCGATGAACAAAGCGAGGATGTTTAAGATCAAGTTCAAAATGTAATAGCCTCGGTTCAATTGTTTGAAATAGCCAGCTGTAGCAATTTCAGCGATCGAATCAAAGATGAACCAAAAGGCAAAAATATAGGCGATCACAATGATACCTGAAGCTGCTCTGAAAATAAACAAGAGACCTAAAATGATATCAACGATCCCCATAAAGAGCAACCAGCCTGAGCTTTCACCAAATAAATTGCCGATCCCACGTCTAAACCATAGCTCGTAGAATCCCTTGACTAAAGCACCGATCCCGATACAGATCGAAATAAATTTCAAAGTATCATCAGGATTCATATAGGATGCTATCCCAGCGATCACAAAAACGATCCCAACGATCAAACTAAACCAGTCGAAACTTCGACGTTTTGTTTGCATAACAAAAGACCACCTTAAAAAATTCTAATATCGTTTATCGATTTTAACACTCTCTTAAATAATTGTCATGCAAAAACACTTAAAAAAGTGAGCCAAATTGACTCGCTTTTACCCTATTCTTCTAAAAGTTCCCATACATGTTGCGCGATCATATACTCTTCATCAGTCGGGATCCGCATTACAGTGATCGTCGAATCTGGTCCTGAAATGATCGTTTCAGCTCCACGTTTTTTATTTTCTACTTCATTGATCGTGACTCCCATGTAGGCTAAACGTTTCATGATCTCTTCACTGGTCTCTGGTGAATTTTCACCGATCCCACCGGTAAAGACGATCCCATCGACACCACCCATTTCAGCGATATATTGTCCAACATAGCGTAAGATGCTGTTATAGAACAACTTGATCGCTAATTCTGCCCGCTCATTTCCAGTAGCAGCGGCTTCTTCGACATCTCGCATATCAGCTGAGACACCGGAGACTCCTAAGAAACCGGATTTTTCATTCAATAGATACACCATATCAGACATCGATTGGATATCTAGTTTCTTCATGATGTAGTTAGCAAGAGAGATATCGACATCCCCCGCGCGGGTCGCCATTTGGATACCGCTCAGTGGGGTAAAGCCCATTGATGTATCAAATGAGCGCCCGTGCTTTATAGCAGTGATCGACGCGCCTGCGCCCAAATGACAAGTGATCAATTTGAGCTCTTCAAAAGGGCGCCCCATCAATTCAGCCGCCTTATGCGCCACATATTCATGACTGATCCCATGAGCGCCATAACGCCGAACGCCGTATTTTTCATACCATTCATATGGTGTACTATACATATAATTTTCTTGTGGTAATGTTTGGTGAAATGCCGTATCAAAAACGGCTACAGATAAAGCATTGGGTAAATATTTCCGAAATGCTTTTATCCCATTTAAGTTGGCCGGATTGTGCAATGGAGCTAATTCTGCTAATTCTTTGATCTTAGCTATAACATCATTATCTACGACCACAGGCTGGCTGAAATACTCGCCTCCAGCCACGACCCTGTGTCCGATACCTTTGATCTCGCTTAGATCCGCGATCAAGTTTAATTCTTTTAATACATTTAGTAAAAGTTCGATCCCTTGTAGGTGATTGGTGATCTCATGGTCTAATTCATACTTCTTACCATCACCATATTTCACCTTGATCTTTGAGCCGTGGATCCCGATCCGTTCGATGATCCCACTTGCCAAGGTTTCATGTGTTTCATTGTTAAATAATTTAAACTTTAAACTCGAGCTCCCCGAGTTGATGATCATAATTTTTTCCATAAGCTCACCCCTTTAAAAATTTACCTAACTTTATAATAGTATAATCTTTTTATTCAATCAAATTTAAAATCTAAGCGCTTTCTTTTACAGCATAAAAAAGCTGGCTCTTTTTTATAGCCAGCTTTTTTTGATCATCTTTGGCCGTAATAAGCATTGGCCCCATGTTTTCGATAATAATGTTTGTCGAGCAAATATTGGGGAACACTCGCTTGTTTAGGAGTCAATTGCATCGTATAAAATGCCATTTGGGCACTGACTTCTAAAACCTTTGCATTATACACAGCTGTAGCCGCATCTTTGCCCCAAGTAAACGGACCATGTTGCCGTACGAGTACGGCTGGGATCGCTTCTGGATCGAGTCCATGGCCATTGAAAGTCTCCACGATCACTTTCCCTGTATTGGCCTCATATTCGGTTGCAACTTCTTCTTTTGTCAATGCTCTAGCGATCGGTACGGTTCCATAAAAAGTATCGGCATGCGTTGTGCCTAAAGCTGGTAATCCCACGCCTGCTTGGGCAAAAGCAACGGCCCACGGCGAATGAGTATGCACGATCCCACCGATATCTTTAAACTTCCGATACAGATAAGCATGTGTTGGGGTATCACTGGAAGGATTGAGCGTTCCTTCGACCACATTCCCATCTAGATCACAGACTACCATGTCTTTAGGCGTTAGTTTTTCGTAAGCAACGCCTGAAGGTTTGATCACAAACAGTCCTTGCTTACGATCGATCTGGGAAACATTGCCCCAAGTAAAGTTGACCAGATCAAGTTTTGGTAAACGCATATTTTGTTCATAAACAACTTTTTTTAATTCACTAAGCATATTATCCCCTGCTTTCTATTCTGCAACTGGACGTTGTTTGATCGCCAATTCAGCAAAGATCTGGTCAAAAAACGCCTTTGCACAAGCAGTCTCTTGACACGGATCATCTGTGGTCTCTTGTGACCAAAGTTCGATCGTATAAGTGCCTTCATATCCTAATCGTTGGAGCGTTTTTAATAAACCTTTGAAATCAACACATCCCTTGCCAAAATCAACATTCTTGAATTTACCAGGTGTTGTCTTTGTGACTGGTAAAGTATCCTTGAGATGGATCGCTGCGATCAGATCGATATGATCTTCGAGATCTTTAGCCACTTCATTTGACCAGGCACTAAGATTTCCTAGATCAGGATAGGCCTGTAACCACGGACTTTTGATCTGTTTTTTGATCTGAGCAACATCGGCTAACGTATTGATAAAAGGATCATCCATCGTCTCGATCGCTAACGTGACTTGATGTGCAGCCGCAAACTGCACACATTTGTGTAGATCTTCGATAAAATATTCACGGGTCAAAGCCGTCTTATCCTCATAAAAGACATCATAACCAGCCATTTGAATATTTCGGATCCCCAGTTTTTCAGCTAATATGACGGCCTTTTTTAGCATATCCAAGGCCTTTTGGCGTGTTTTTTGATCAAGCGACCCTAATGGATAACGCCGGTGCCCACTTAGCATCAAAGTATAGAGTGGAATGCCCGTTTTTTTGATCGCTGCATTGAGCTGGGCGATCTTTTCTTCACTCCAATCTAAGCGCGCTAGACGTTTGTCACTTTCATCGATCGAAAGTTCTACAAAATTAAATCCGAGTTCTTTAGCTAAATTCAACCGCTTTTCCCAGGAAATATCACGTGGCAATGCCTTTTCGTAAATCCCTAATGAGATCATTTACCACACCTCCGTTGCTACTTGCCCCAGATCCGCACGATCTCAGCTTGAAAATCGTTAGCTGCCTTTAATGGATCTGGTGCTTGTGTGATCGCACGCCCTGCGATGAAGGTAAAAACATCGATCCCTTCAAATAATTTGAGTGTCTCAACATTCAATCCACCAGTTACTGAGACCCTAAAGCCCATATTTACTAATTTTTTGACTTTATCCAAGTCTTTTTGGCCCCAAGTTTCTCCAGCTAATAAAGCATCACGGCTTTGGTGATATATTGCCTGGGAAATACCAGCATCCAACCATTTTTGGGCTTGGTCAAAGGTCCAATCCCCATACAACTCAACTTGGATCTCATCGACTTCTTTAGATGCTGCTTTCATCGTCTCGATCGTTGCCGAACAGATACAGGTCATCCAATCTGCCCCGGCATCAGCACAGTTTTTAGCAACTGTTCCCCCAGCATCGGCACATTTAGTATCCGCAACGATGATCTTATCTGGATAAAGGGCTCTAAAACTCTTAACGACTTCTTGACCACCTTGTAAGATCAAGATCGTCCCTGCTTCAATGATATCAACTGCATCGCCGACATTTTTCAGATCCGCTAAAGCGCTAGGGAGATCATTATAGTCACAAGCGATCTGTAAGTTTGGTTTTGCCATCTCGTTCATCCTTTCTTTGAAAAAGAGGCCATCCACGCAAGCCTCTTTTGATCTTTATTTATTTAAGAAACGTTTCGGTAATGATGATTTTTCGGTAGCTTCCGCGATCTCTTTAGCTGACATTGGATTTTTGATCCCGATCACTTCGACCCCACGTGCAGCGGCATCTTTGAACATATCGGTAAATGTTGTTGGTGTATAAACAACATCATAGTTACGCGCTGTATTTTTCCCCTCTGAGATCGAACAGTGATGAATATTAGTGATATCAAAGCCCAAACCTTCCAAAGCCTTTTGGGCTGTCCGCATCATCATCAAACTTGTACCTGAACCATTTGCACATGAAACTAAAACTCTCATTTTAAATACCTCCATTTATGTGTGTTTGTCTAAGCTTGAGCAGCCTTTTTTTCTTGCAATTCAAGCCATTTATCATAATCTTCAGCTTTCAAGAAGTAACCTTTTGGATCGGCGCGATATTGTAATTGCGGAATGAGTACTAAGATCAAAACGACTAAGGCGATACCAACATAACCAGCATATTTCATCAAGACTGTGAAGAACGGCCAGACCGTTGCCCAGTCAAACATCCCGATATAACCACCATATTGGGCTAAACCGACCCATGTTGCGATAAAGGCCGATCCAAGCACCTGGATGATCCCTGAGATAAATGGGAAGAGCACTGCAGCCTTGATCCCGCCACGGTTATTTGCATAGACAGCAATAGCAGCGTTATCAAAAAAGAGTGGGATAAAACCGGCAACGACGATCGTTGGTGAGTGTAACACGATCAGTAAGATGATCATCAAGAATTGACCTAACGCCCCCATTAAAAATCCGATCGTAACTGCATTTGGTGATCCAAAGGCAAAGGTCGCTGCGATATCGATCCCAGGTACAGCCCCTGGCAACCATGTATTGGAGATACCTTGGAACGATTCTGTCAGTTCTGCCACGAAAGTCCGCACACCTAGTTGCAAGATAGCCAAATATACCGCAAACATCAATGATGTTTCCAAAATATAAAAGACAAAGCTTTGTCCTTCTGCCATAAATTTAGCTTGTACCAAATAATCTGGACCTAAAACGACTAAAATGATCCCAAAAAACAAGAGCATCAAGATCGAAGTTGCGACCATGTTATCATTGAACATGGATAGAAATCCTGGTAGTTCAATATCTTCCAACCGTTTATTAGATTTTTTCTTCTTGAAACGTTCAGACCATCGGGCAAACAGATAGATCCCAAACATCTGTTGGTGAGCGATCGCAAAACTGGCCCCTTCTGTAAGATCTTGGGTGATCCCAACTGTCAAGTTCGAACCAACAGCCCAGTAAAGTCCTAAGATCAGTCCCATGATAAAAAGAATGTGTAGCCGTCCCATATCTGGGAAACAAAACAGCAAGAGCCAAAAAGCCGTCGCAGCTTGTTGGACTTGAACATTACCAGTCGTGAACACGGCACGCAACTTGGTGTACTTTTTGAAACGAACTAGCAAGATATTAAAGATAAATGCGATCAATAATAAGAGCATCGTATCACCAAAAGTACGGCCAAAAGTTTTTTCGATCCCGGCAGTCACGGCATTTTGACCAAAATATGGATCAGTTACCATCGCACTTAAATGGAATCTTTCCTTTAAGCCAACTAGGATCGGGCGAAAACTAGTAACCAATCCAGTGGAACCGACCGTTAAGATCAGATAACCGACTGTCGCTTTTAAAAAACCTGAGATACATTCATAGAGTGGCTTTTTCAAAAGCAAATAACCGATCAAAACGATAAAACCGATCAAAAAGGCGGGTTGAGTCAAAATGTTTTGGGCAAAATAATCCCAAATACCCATCAAGATATTTAAAATCGCCTCCATTGCTTTATCCTCCTTTTATAATTGAGCTAGAGCTGATATTTCTCCATCACAGTGACATAATCTTCCATTGTTTTTACCTTTTTGAGATCATCGATCAAACCTTCCGTCATTAAAAGATCTGACAAATTAGCGATATTTTCCATATGTTCTGCTGGATCCTTAGCCGCTAACATGAAAAAGAGTTGCGCATCTTTTTCAGGGTTCCCTTCCTCAAAAGAAACCTTTTCTGGTAAAAGTGTAAGACCGATCCCCGTTCCTAAAACACCTTCATTTTTAGCTGATGAGTGTGGCATTGCGACTCCAGGCACGATCACGATATAAGGACCGTATTCTTTGACATCATTGATCACCTGATCGACATATTGGTCAGTGATCAGTTCATTTTGCTTTAAGATCTCTCCACTCAATCGGATCGCTTCTTGCCAATCTTTTGGTGTCTTTTTACTGATCGCAACTAAGTTATTATCATAAAAGTAACGTAACATAACGATCTCCTCCTATAGAAATGATGGGAAAGGCACATCATTTTCTTTAGTGAAGACATCTTTAAAGCCTCGATCATACATGAATTCAAGGCGATCTTTGTCTTCTGGATAGGTGAATTTACCCCCAACTTGCCAGATAAATGGTTTGAAATCATATTGCAATCGATCCTTGCGTAAACGCCAAAGTTCAATGATCTCTTTTGGATCAGCATAAAAATTGGTCCAAATATCATAGTGTACTGGGATCACAACTTTAGCTCTCAATGACTCTGCCATGCGCAAAATGTCGATCGAAGTTACCTTATCCGTGATCCCCCGTGGATTTTCACCGTAAGCTCCCAACACTACATCGATCTGATTTTCATTGCCGTGTTTTGCAAATTCATTAGCATAATGCGAATCAGCGGCGTGATAAAGGTTGCCTCCAGATGTTTCAAATAAGTAATTAACAGCGATCTTATCCATATCCTGTGGTAGTTTGCCCGCTAATTTAACTTTAGGATCACTTTCTGTTACTAAAGCTGTTCGGTCGAAAGCTTCCATCGCTTTGACCGTGACCGCACCGACCTTGACTTCATCGCCTGGCTTGACTACGATCAGTTTTTCTTCTGGCACGCCCCATTTTCTCCAAGTTGCTACAACTTCTTTGGGACCGATAAATTTAGCTTCAGGGCAGTTTTTTTCGACTGCCGCTGCTGTGTTGATATCCAAATGATCAGAGTGGATATGGGAAACACACAGCGCATCGACATCCTTGATCGCAAATGGATCGATCACAAATGGTTGATTGCGCAAGTTTGGTTGTTGGATCTGGCAGCCTGACATTCGCATCATCTGATGACCAGCCTTCATCTTACCCGTTCCGTGTGTCTGTTTACCTGTTCCACACCACAGATCACATAAAATATTCGTGTCTTCATGGGTCTTTAGCCAGATCCCTGTACAACCAAGCCACCACATTGAAAAGCTACCGGCTTTGACCTTTGTCTCAGCGATCTCTTCATTTAAGTATGTGCCCCATTCTGGGAAAGTTGACAAGATCCAACTCTTGCGCGAAATATCATTGATCGTTTTTGCCATATTACTTCCTCCATTTCAAGTTTTTCTCTACGCTTATAGAATATCACTTTTGAAAACGCTTAACACAACTTTATATGTTAATATAACGTATTTTATGTTAATTATCATAAAAATAAAGGATTTAAGGTTTAGAAAAACTATTTATTGTTAATGTAAACGCTTTTTGTTATCATATAATCAGAAAATAGTCGAAAGGAGTTGCTCGCTTTATGAAAAAGATTTTTTGGAATTCTTACTCAGTCACTAAACAGCTTGGACTTTTGCTCATCTACCTTATTTTTACGTTCTATATCGTCACGGCTACCATAACTACCCCTGCCTTGAGTGCCAAATTGCTCTATGCACTTGGTGGTGGTGTGATCTTAGTTGGTGCATTGTACTACGAATACTTGAAATTTCTCTACACCAAAATGACGACAGCTTTGACGATACAGACCGATCTGCCTCAAAGTAAAAAAGCCCGTGAAAAGTTAGTCAAATATGACATTTTTAACGGATTTAAGGGCTCACTGATCATTTTTGATTCTCTTCTCTTGATGGACGAAGGTAACTATCAAGGTTGTCTAGAACATATGGAACAACACCATGATTTTTTCCACGGTTCACCCGATTATTTGTTCATTTTTTGGCACAACCAGCTTTTATGTTATTATTTTCTAAAAGAGCCTACAAAAATGCTTTACTGTGGCGACAAATTACGTGAATTCAAACACAGTGATCAAAAACATTTTAGTCCACTTTTTTCATTTGATGAGATCGACGCCTTGATCGCTTCAGCTAACGGTTTGCACCAAAAGAGCATTCGTTACTTGGATAAGATCTCACCTAAACGACTAAATACGCGCGAAAAGGCTTATTACTATCAGCTTTTGGTAAATGAATATCGCATCTTAAATGATTCTAAACAGGTGGGGCACTATTTAAAACGCGCCCGCCAGTATCAAAATACGATGCACTTCAGGGGGTGATTTATAATGAAAAGCTCTAATCAAGTGATCAAAAAAAGGCGCGTTGCTTTGACCGACTATCTTAAAGAAAAACAAACTGTCACGATCAGCGAACTGAGTCAGCAATTTAACGTTTCTGAAATGACGATCCGTCGTGATTGCGAGATCTTAGCAAAGATGGGCTTATTAGAACGCTCCTTTGGTAAGATAGTTTATGTCGAACAAGCTGTCGATAAGATCGGTTCTGAAGATCCGCTTGATAAATTAAAGGATAAATTAGCTAAAGAAGCCAGCAATATGATCAGCGACGGTCAGATCATATTTATCAACTCGAGTAATACTGCTGTCAAAGTCCTTGAATATCTGACTGATAAAAATATCACCGTTTTGACCAATAATCTTCATGCTTTAGGCTATCAAAAAAATTCAAAAACTAATGTGGTCTTGAGCGGTGGTGAAGTCAATTTTGCCAAAGAAGTCATGATCGGCGACATTGCTTTTAATTCATTCAATAGCATGCGTTCAAATGTGACATTGATCGGTTGCAATGGTCTAAGCGACCAAACTGGGATCTCAACTTCCCAGATCAATGAAGCCCGGATCAATCGCAAGATCATCCAAAATTCAGGGCAAGTCGTCGTTTTAGCTGACTACACCAAGCTCGGCAAGGTCTCTAATTTTACTGTAGGTAGTATTGATGATGTTGATGTTTTGATCACAGATTCATTTGCCGATCCTAAACTCGTTGCTAAATTTGAAAAAAACGGGATCCAGGTCATCGAAGTACCGATCTAGTTAAAAAAACCTTAAACTCAAAAGTAGAGCTTAAGGTTTTTTTGGTACATCAAGATCAGTCCGTATATTTATCCACTTCGATCTTGGTATACTTTTGATAATGTTCTAATGTATCAAGAGCCACTGAACTATTGGTCAATAGGGCATCCACATTATATAAACTATAAAAGTTATAAAAATCATTACGATTGAACTTATATTTATCCATCACGACATATCTTTCTTGCGCATTGTTCAACCCTAACGCTTCAGCTTGTCCTTCTTCGGTATTAGCCGCCATCATATTGTCATTATTGACGCCGTTGACACCAACAAATGCCTTGGTGAATTTGAGATCTTCAAGTAACTTGATCGTTAAGCCCCCGATAAATTCACCTGAATGGCGCCGATAATTGCCCCCGACTAAGATCAATTCTGCTGAAGTTTTTTGCCACGCTTCAAAGACTGGTAAACTATTGGTCACGATTCGCAAAGTTTCTGGTTTTTCAACATAATTTACGATCAATTCAAGGGTCGTGCCAGCCCCAATATAGATCGTATCTTTTGGCTTGATCTTTTGTGCAGCTAGTTTAGCAACTTCTTGTTTTTCGACCAAATGGAGCTCTTTTTTCTGATTACGCGAGAGCTCGACTTCCTCGATATTAGCGATCTTTTGAGCGCCTCCATGTAATCGGATCAATTTACCACTCTTATCTAGTTCGTCTAAGTCCCGCCTGATCGTCATATCTGAAACACCTAGAGTAGTGATCAACTCATTTACCGTAACGATCTCTTGTTGATCAACGATCTCTAAAATTTTTAATAAACGTTCTTTTTTTAACATCGTCTTAGCCCCTAATTTTAGGATAACTCAACTATAACATAAACAGACAAAAGCAAATAGATTTCATCATCATAGCCCAAATTCTCCCGCTAATTCTTGATCGTCAGCGATCCGTTTCTTGATGCTCTTGTCAAATGCTCTATCGAAATCAGCTAGATCTTCTTTTAGCTGTTTTAGTGGTTTTAATTGCTCATTTAGTTTTTCAACTGGCTTGGTATATAAGCTTTTCCTATCAGCCCCAGCATAATGCAAGACCTCCAGTATTTCTTCTTCCGTGAGATCTGTCCCGATCTGGCGCGCCATCTGCAAAGTCTCGTTCCAATTGGCTTCTAACTTTGCTTCGATCTGTTTTTGCGTCTGTTCGAGCACTTCGATCCCGGCTTGTCCGTGTTCTTTGATCGCAGCTTTTAGTGCATGAGCCAAAGCTGCATCTAGTTTGATCTTGCCACCTTTGACGCTATATTTATGTCCATACTTCTTTCGTGATCCACATATCTTAGATAAACGATTGGCTAAATTCGTATCAGCTTTTGCCACTTTTGTTTCAAACGTGGCCTGTGTTTTTGAAACTGTCACTTTATGATGTGAATATCTAAGCTGGCCTTTTTCAGCGAACCAGTTAGCTACGTTATGATTTTCATTGATGAGCTTTTCTAATTTTTCTTTACTTACAGAGATCGTCTGACCATTTTTCAAAATAAGTTTGCCCTGTGAAAATGAGCGCAATGTCTTTTCCAGATCGATATCACCCATCCCTGTCCCGTTTTTATAGTAATGCTGAAAATCCCCCTTGAAAAGTCCACCAAACAAGGTATAGCTGCTGTTATAATTACCGATAAGATCATCAGCATTCAAATAACTAGTAATTTTAGTCGGATTATCTAAGATGTACTGCTTATCTTTTTTACTCAACTTATCTTTGGGTACGGGTGCATTAAACGTTACTGTCTTTAGGTGCTTTTTGGCACCAACAGTCAAAGCTAGTGAACCACCTAAAGAATGTCCCGTCACTGCGATCTTTGCTTTAGGATAGCGTTTTTGAATATAGTTGGCATAGCCTAAGGCAGTATCAAACTGACTCACTGGGGGACAAAAGAGTTCGATCAGATTTTTGGTTTGAGATAAAGTACCATCCACATCGGCGACATCGATCACATCAGTAACTAGATCGACTTTATCCTCTGGGTTAGTCCCAGCATAAGCGATCGTGAGCTGACTGTAGTCCACCACCCCATCCTTTACTGGTGCAACTGTCATCGCCTGCATGTGGTTAGGAACACCGTACTGCTTTTTGTTGCCATAGGTGCCGTTGCGAGAGATATCGAGGATTTTATAGGCTGTACCATGTAGTTTTTGATCTTTAGAATATTCTGCACCCTTTAGAGGATCAACGTCATATACTTTTTTTGATAATAAATTATAATCATTGATATCTGGAATCACTTTTGTATCTTTCATCATGTTGTTTTCCCTCCCAGTAAATCACCTTAACACTATCTAATGTCTTATTTTTCATAGTCTTTCCAGTATAGCTATACTCATTATCATCAAAAGATCCACCTGGATCAGTTGGATTGTCGTCTTCATCAACGCTTATACCTTCAATAATATTCTGCTTCTTTGCATTTATGATGACTGATACACTTCGTCCACCTGATCCTAAAATTCCATGTGTATATATCTTTCCTACCTCAATTGTCTTGATTTCTGGCCCTTCATAATGCTGTACGACCCACAATGCGATCTTTTGTCTGGCCTCGGCTTGCTCTTTGACTTCTTTTTTACTTTCCTTGATCGACTCGGCTTTTTGACGTTTTTTTCTTTCTCAGCCGCCTTTGCAACATCGGGATTTTCGGTCTGAGTTTTTACCCAGTCAATTCCGCCTGTAATATCACGGCAGGCAAGGAGCATACCGCTGATTACCAATTCCTTTACCGCATTGGCATTGGCGCCGGGCGTATTGAATACTACGATACCTTTCTTTGCACACTCCTCCAACTCCTACTAAAATACCTTTTTCAAATGCTTCTAAATTTTCATAAATTAGCATTTCTTGGATTGGTGCTCCCAATGCCACTAATACAACATCTGGTTTTGTTTTAGCTACCTCTTGCATTGCTTTTTTCTTATCCTCTACATAGCCATCTTGTCTTCCTGCAAGAATTGCATTTGGGTAATCTCTTTTTAGCATTTCTTCCATTTGCTCCGATACCTCTCTACTAGCTCCAAATAGATAAATGCTTTTTTTCTTTTCATTTGCATATTCCAGTAACTTTTTCGCAAGGTCAACACCCGTTACATTTTCCTGCATTTTAATTCCTGCATACTGTGCTCCCTTAATGACACCCACTCCATCTGGAATAATCGTAGTTTGGTCATCCATTAACATTTTTTCAATTTCTTTATCTTGATGGGCTCTCATAAAGGTTTCTGGGTTTGCTGTTACAATAAACATTTTTTGTTCTTTGTCTAAGTTTTCTTCCACCTTGGTATAAAATGCCTCATTGGTTCCATTAAAGCATTTTTTCATTCCCTTCAAAAATCCTGCTTTTTCTCTTTTTCATTTGCTCATCTTGTCCATGATGCATGTAATACAAATTCATGTTAATCTCTTTTACTTTCTTTGCCATCTTTTTTCTCCCCTTATTTATTGGTTAATTGTTATAAAAGGAGGGGCTTTCTATTAGCCCTCACTTTTTATCAGTTGAATATCTACCCCTAATTTTTTCAGTTTTTTATCAAATTTCTCATATCCTCTTAAAATATATTCGATATTTTCAATTCTTGTACTTCCCTTTGCATATATTCCTGCCATGACTAAGGCTGCTCCTCCTCGCAAGTCAGTTGCTTTTACATTTGCTCCATATAGTTTTCTTACCCCCTTAATTACTGCTGTTTTTCCTTCTACTGTTATTTTAGCTCCCATGCGAATTAACTCCTGCGTATATTTGTATCGGTTTTCAAATAAATTCTCTACAATGACTGATGTTCCTTTAGCTACTGTTAGGGTTGTTGCTAATATAGATTGCATATCGGTCGGAAATCCTGGATATGGCATCGTCTTTATATCTACTGCCTTCAATCTTTTTGGTGCTTGTATTTGTATCTCATTTTTTGTTATTTCTAACTTACAACCTGTTTCTTCTAATTTATGAATAACTGGCGTAATATGGTCAATATTCATCCCCTTTACTTTGATATTTCCTCCTGTCATTGCTGCCATACATAAGAAAGTTCCTGTTTCTATTCGATCTGGCATAATATTATAACTTACATCTTTTAGTTTTTTTACTCCTTCTATTTCAATAATATCTGTTCCTGCTCCTTTTATTTTAGCTCCCATTTTATTTAATAGATTTTGTAAATCCATTATTTCTGGTTCTCTTGCACTATTGGTTATAATTGTTTTACCATTAGCTAAAACAGCTGCTAATATGGCATTTTCTGTTGCTCCAACACTTGGAAAGTCTAAGTCTATCTTTTCGCCAGTTTCCATATTCTTTAAGTTAGCTTTTTGTTTAGCTAATTCAGTTTCACCTAAAGTCAAAGTATATTT
>NZ_CAQLEL010000010.1:0-8301 GCF_948826705.1 uncultured Ligilactobacillus sp. | reverse complement strand
TATTTGATGTCTGTAAACTGTGTCTGTGTGCTTATTTTTGACGCTTGAAATCGATCGTGTGGGATGTTATACGAAAAAGGGACGCCTTGAGCATCCCTATAGTTGGTTATTCTTGCAATTCTTGCTCACGCTCAGCAAGTAGCTGTTTAATTTCTTGAATGTCATCGATCGTCGCCATCTCTTTGATAAATTTGCGGGTGTATGATCGATAGCTATATACTTTCTTCTTGGCTTTGTTCTTTTCGTTCCACTTGTCCCGTGCTCTTGCTTGGGCTTCACTTGTTTTCTTTTCCATGCTGTCAGCTCCTTACTTGCCTAGTAGTTTTAAAATGATCCATAAGATACCATCGATCACCAGTAAGGCAATTAGTAATTTAAATAAAATAGGCTTGGTTTTTCTGATAAATTTCATAAAGTTTTCCATTTCCTAAGTGCTCCCGATTATGGTACTCTTAAACAGTAGGGGAGCCGTCCAAGTTTTCCCCTACCGCTTAAGTTATTAGTTTAAGAGTCGTTTAATCGTTTCTATCAACCATTCTAAGCCTTGTGCTAGTCCTAGTAAGAATGCTAGCCACTCGGCTAAGTCCTTAATGGTTTTGATTATTGAAATGATTTTCGGCTCTTTTCTTTTTCTCGGTGGCACTGCCTCACCTCCTTAACCTTATATTTATATTATACGGTATTACGTATATAAAAGCAAGTCTTTTTACTAGAAAAATGCTAATTTTCGCCAATAAATAATCAATAAAAACGCCAGCATTATAGGTTTCTTGGTCAATTATCGTCAATACTTCATCAATAAACACTCAATATCCTGTATTTGGCGTCAATATAGGTTTTTATTCTTGCATTTTCTAGCATTTTGCCTAATCACTTCCAAGCAATCAAGGCGGACCAGGTTTGTAATACCCCTTGAAAAAATTCCAACATATTCCAACATTTTTTAGTAGTCGTTGTAATAGTTATTGTTATATTTGCAGGAACTTATATATTTTTTTAAATAATTAGGGTTTACAAAAGTTTACATTTTCCGACTTCATGAAATCACGATCGCAACTAATAAAATAACCACTACTAAGCCAATAGCGCCAAAGGTTAAGGGCTAGGGATGTCATCGTAATGTAACCCCTGTTTTCTGCAATTCTAGCAATCGGATAGGGTATTTACATTCAAGCAAGTTAAAACGCTGCTAGGACGCTTATATTAGCTTATTTCAGCAATCAAAAAAGTAGCCATTTACTCCGATTTTTTCCGATCGTTAGGAAGTGAACCAGTTATAGCGCCAGTCGTGGCGCTGGCTAACGAGCGTAACTATAACTACGGTTGTGATTTGCTGTGTGGCTGTAACTACATAGCTCTATATTTTCTACGACGTTGCTACTTGTGGCAAAAAAATAGGTTAGCAAATGTTAGCATTTGACCTCAACAATTCTCAACATTTTATTTCAGCATTTTTCAGCAATTCATCCTATCAATTCCTAGCATCTTATCTTAGGTTTTCTTAGGGTTTTTGTACCTTTACCGTTGCTCTAACAGGCTCTGGAATAGTGTTTTTTTGCTTTAAAAAGGTGTGCATACAAAAATCAAAAAAGGGTGCACACAAAAACGCAAAAAGTACGCACACTTTTTGGCGTAATAACTAGCATATTGCCAGTGCTAATAACGTTTTGATGTCAGCATTTGTCAGCATTTTATGTCAACATTTGTCAACGTTTTATGTTACCATTTGCTACCATTTGACCTGAGCAAATCTGAGCAATTTGCTCCAACAATTCCTAACATTTTGGGATAGGTCCATGTTTGAATTTTCGGCGGTCGTAAGATCGTATTTATAACTACGCCCTTGATGTGTGTAACTGTGGTTACGGTCTTCTTTGGTGATCGTGCCCACTTGTGGGGACGTGGCTTTTTCGCTATAAATTAAAAGGGATGCCAACAGTCAGCCAGTGCATCCCTTGCGTTTTATTTGATTGGTGCTATTACTGATTTGATGTATTCGATCGCCGTCAAACATTCGATCTTAAGCATGTTACGCAACGCCTTAAGACTTGGATAGCCTTTAAGTGTGATGTTTCCACGCAAGCGGTTCATGTAATAGATCGTATACGGGTCAATGTCGTGTCCGTCTGCTAACAATTCTAAGCGGTGGCTCATGATCGATCTAAAACCGTAGCGACTTAATAGCATGACGGACGGCAGTAGTTTTACTTTCTTAGCGAATTTACCGTTATATTTTTCATTCAAGGCAAACTCTAGCCCTGTTTTGGCTACTTCTGCACACTCACGATCAAAGTAGTAGCCTAGCTGGTCCATCTCAAGTAAAAATAGATCGTTGATGATCTTATTAGCAGCGTTGATCTTATCTTCCGTCGATCCTTTCACGCCGTCATATACTGAAATAAATGCGGTGTAGGCTTCTAGTTGGATCTGATACGTCCGCAAACGTGTTGGGCTTGCGTGTCTGATGTCTTCCTTGAGATCGTTTAAGTTTGTGGGTATTACATTCATGTTTGAACTTCCTTTCAGGTTCCTTAGTATAATTACACTCGATAGGGTAGTTATGTGATTTAACGCCTATCTGCATAGGCGCTCTTGAGCTTAAAAACGATTTTAGGCGTTTTGTTTCTTTCTCAATTCTGCCAATCGTTTACTTGCCAACTCTTTTTGCTTGTCTGTCAGTCTTGCACGTTGTCGGATAGATACCAGGGCGCTATCATTCAAGTAGCCTTCCAGCATTGCCAATACTCCGCCGTTAGCGCTGTAGCCTTTGCGGTGTGGCTTGGTCTCGTCTAAAAACTTCTCGTACTTGCGTGCATGCTTTGGGACGTCTGTATAAATGTGCCAATTGTCAAGATCGTGGGAGTAGTTTAAGATCGTCTCCCGTTCTTCCTTGCTAGGGATGTCCCAGCTGTCAATAATGGTCAAGTTCTTGTTTTCTTCTGTCATGATATGATCTTCCTTTCTGTGCTATCTGTCCAAGTATTCGATCTCTTTTCTTGCGAATTCTTTTGCCTTACCTGTGGCGTGTGGATCTCTCAAGGTCTGACGTGCTAGCTCTAATCTGATAAAGTCATCAACGTATACATGACCATTAGCAACGATGAAGTGCTCGTCGTCGAATTGTCTAAAAATTGGATACTTGCGTTTTTGTTCTTCGATCAGTGTTGCTTTTTCATCAAGTGCCACGAAACCATTTTTGATAGCTTCAGCGGTAGGCGTTCCGTCTTCGTTGATGAAATTCTTTTCCAACAACAAGCGGTAAGTTTCAGCTTTGGACTTGCCAGCGTGTTTGAATACTTTTTCGAATGCATCTTCTACCAATCTTGGATATTTGATGTTCATGTTAGTAATTCCTTTCTGTGATACTTTGAACCTATTGCTTGATACCTGTGCTAACTTCATCAAGGATCAATGATGGTAACCAGTGCAGATCATTGTAATAAGCTTTAGGATCGTGTGCGATCGGTATCAGTGGTTTGATCTCGAATTCGTCATAAACAGGAAGTGCCTTTTTCGTAGGGATGATAAAGATCTTGTGATCGTTAAATAGTTCATGGAACGCCGTGGCTGTTTCTTTATTCCAACCATGCCAAAAAACAATATTTTGCTTAGTTTTGCCAATGATCTGATCTCCTTGCCAATCGATACCAAAAAGATCAAAAATAAGTTCGATCTCTGCGAAGTTCATTACATGTCTGTAACTGAGATAGTCTAAAATGATTTCTTTGATCTCGTCGATCTTGTTTCTAGTCTGATTTTTCTTCATGATTTTGCCTCATTTTCTGATTTTTGATGATTACCACCACAAAAAATAGGGGGTAAAAATAATGTCTAAAATGCTTGTGTCGGCAGTTTTATCCTTAGAGCCACAAGGGTTACAGCGATTTACTTGCTAAACTATACTGTTTTTTGCTCTCAAATTCTCTATATAGGGAATAGCCATATATAATATATATTTATATATATATTTAATTAATTAAGAAGTAAGTATAGTAAGTACAGTAAAGAGCTTTAAAACCTAGAATTACCAATGGTTACAGAGAACCGACTTTTTGCTTGTTTTACAATGCTTACCGTACGAATAGGGGCGCTTTAACCGTTTTTAAAACTTTGGACGTTCAAAAAGTGGCTTGTATGCTTGAGGATCAATTACTAATGTACGATCTTCAAACGGTGCTCCGTATTTGGCAAGAAGTTCTTTATCTTTTTCATTCCAGTGTTTGCCTGGTGCTAAGTCCTTGCGACTATAACGCCATCCTTTGGCCTCTAATATCGGGCGGGCTCGTCTGGTAAAGGTGGCTTGTTTCATCGTCTGCGGGTTATTTTCATATTTCATAGCTACCAAGAAGAACTTAAATAAAAATGATACTGGTACACGATCACTAATGGTCTCATCTAAGTAATTTTCAATGAAATAGGCCACCGGGTCATTATCAAGTTTGATATTATAAATAGCTTCTTGACTCTCTTTGGTATCTTCCAAGATGTCAAAGTCTAGTTCTAAGGCTTGTTTTAAGCACCATTCAAGCAATCGTTTATCTTTGATGTACTCTTGTTTGATCTTTCTTCCGGCTGGTGTATCTGGATACTGCTTATTGAATTTGATAACTCTGATACGTCTTAGCAATGCGTTAGACTTATCACCGAAGCGGGGCGTATCGTTCATAGATTGCACACAAAAAACTTTTAAAGTGGTGGAAAAAGGTGGCGTACCTTTCGGATTGATGATGATAGTCTCGCCAGTCAGCACACTTTTAAAGTTCTGGCTCTTTTCGTTGTAAGAGTCCGGGTGATTATCATCGCCGATCACCAAAGTAGAACCATACGCTTGAGCCAACTTAAAATCATTCTCGAAGTCATCAAGCTTCAATGATGAGTAATTGCCTTCACCTACGAGATTTTGCAACAAGCGTTCAAACGTGCTTTTTCCTGTGCGTCCATCCCCGCCATCGATAAGAAATGCAGCAGCTTCAGCGGTATAATTCGGGTTCACGGTGCAGGCTATCACTTGCCACAATAAGCGCTCTTTGCTGTCGTCACCTTGAGCAATCTCTTTTAACCAATTCGATAAGCTCCAATCGTTAAAAGTAGGCTCTGTGGCTTGTTGGTTGTAGTTAGTATGGATCTTCGAAGTAAAAACATAACTCGGGCTAAAAGGTTTAAGCTGTTTGGTGATCTTATCAAATATGCCATTACCTACCACGATCAAATATTTATCATCGGTGGGATGCTTTGGCTTAGCGTCTACGAGTAGATAGTTAAATACTTCCTTGGCTTGTCTGATCGTCAAAGTTCTTTCAACGCTGTAGATTAGCTCCTTAATAAGACGCTCGCTTTTTTTGTAGATCCCGTCGCCTGGATCGTAAAAGACGAGTGGGGCTTTTTCTAGGTCCTGTTCGTTTTTTCCGATGATCGCAAAAAGTACTGTACGTTTTAAAATGTCAGCTACCGCCCGAGGTGTGACCGGTTTTACTTTAAGCTCCCCAGTCTTTTCGTTAAAGTCTGAGTGTTCATCCCGCCAGATCTCGCCTTCATCTCTAAGCCGTTCCTTTAATTCCGTGATACTTTTTGCGTGTGGCTTTGGTTTGGCTCGTTGTTCGTTTACCTTTTCGATCAAGTCGTTAACTTCATTATCTGAGCTGATCTGCTTTTTATCTGTCATATTTTTGTACCTCTCTTTTGAATATGCTTTTAAAAATCGTGTTAACTTCGCTATCTGGTAGCGGTGGGGTGATATAATCACGGTTGATCTGTTGTGCGATCGTGTAAACTGTTTTAGGATCTGCACCGGTCCGAACTAGCCACCCGATTTGGCGAGTCAGCCAATTATTACGATCCCCGGCGTTTGTCCCGGTGACTATTTCATCTAACTTTTTGCCAGTCCATTTTTTAGACGTGATCGGCTTGCTGTTTGTTTGATCTTTATACACTGGTTTGCGTTCTTGCATTGCTTGGATCAACCATAAAGGCGCCGGTCTTATCTTCGTGTAATTATATTGATCTGTGATACTCCTGTAAGCATCGCCATTGATCGAACTAGGGGCTATTACTGTAAAATCTGCCAATAGATCAACGTTAGGGATGAAATTTGTAATTCGTTTGACTGGAACCGTACCAGTGTAAAAGAAGTGCAAGCCACCGCTTGGGGTCTGTTCAATATAAGTTTCAGCTGGTAGATCGTAACCATATTCCGCCAATTTCAAGATTGTATCTCTAATGCTAGCGCCTGCGTGATTGTCGATGTCTACCACGATCAACCAAGACCAAGCAAGATCAAGACCAACGTTGATATTTCCGTGAACGTCAAACCAGTTTGAAATTTCCTGCTCATCATTGGAAGCTGTCAGATAGCTTTGGCCCTTAAGTGGTTGCTTCGTATTTGGTACTAGTGGGTAAACTCTGTAACCACGTTTGGCAAGCTCTAAGGTATATTGTTTAGGTGTCATAAATTGTTTATCCTTTCGGTTTTAACTTGGGTGAGACTTCCAACGCTTTTAGTTGATCGTATAACTCTGGATCAAAGTGCTTTATCCCAGTTCCGTAGTATTTTAAGACTGCTTCAAGGCCTTTGATAGGCAACTTATTTTGTGCTAGCCTGAACTTTGATGCTTTGATGATTTTTTGTGTGACAATCAGACCGCAAAGCTTTTTGTATAGTTTTGGATCTTCATTTTTTAACTGATCTCCATAGGTCAAAAGTGTTTCTTGAGCTTCTTTGAATGAAAGCTTATTCGTTTGGATCAGATGAGATAAGTTAACTTTAAAGTTTCGGTTTTGCTTTTTGATCATTTTTTCTGTAGTATTCATGATACTGTTATCCTTTCTCATTGCTTTAACTTGATTTTCGATACTGTTTTCGTGTAACATGTAACTAATTCCTTTCGTGTTATGCTTTTCGTGTAACGTGAAATTTCCCTTTCTCATGCTAGATCTGCGGTAATTTCTAGTCATGATGTAATGCTTGTGCCTGCTGGTGTGGTGTCCAGTGGGCTTTTATTTTGCTCTTGATCGTAACCACTCGATCACAAAAGGGGTCACTAGTCCAGCTACTCCAAAGATCAGCGTAAATACTCCGATCGATAATAAATACATAGCCATAGCATATTTAACGCCGTCCTTGTCTGATCGTTCTTCTTCAAACAACCAGCAGGCGTCTTTTTTGATTTGTTCTAACATTATGCGTACACTCCTTTTATCATTTGATTTTTTACCTTGATAACGTCATCGATATTCAAGATGTGCCAGTCTGTTACGGTATACTCACAAAAGCCCGTACTTTTAACGATAGGGGCGATGTATCCAAGTCGCTTTAATCGCTCCAGATCTTTGACCACTTCATCAGTCAAGCCACCTAGGATATAAACAAGGTGAGTTCCGTTGGCCACTACTCCCGTACTACTTGCCTGCATACATAACAAGCCATAAAGCTGTTTTTGTTCAAGTGTCAGCTTGCTAACGTTCATTATCCTAGTAGGGATGTAAATGCCGTCCTCTTCTGTGATAACTTTTTCCAAGCAAGTATTTAATCTCAATCGCTCTTTCTTGGTAAATTCCTTCATGTCGTCCAGTCCTTTCTTAAGTCTTCCAAAAGCTCGTTTAATGCTTCTTCTTCAACCTGTAACATTTGCGTGTATTCTTCTTCGCTTATGTCTATCAAGTCTGTTTCTGTGATCTCGATAGGCTCGAATATAATTTCGTCATCATTCATCTGTATGATCTCCTGTGATCCATAAAGCTGGCCTTTAAACCACCTAGCCCAGTGCTTATTTATCGTTAAAGCTCTATGGATCATGTGCATTATTCTGTTGTCTCGTGTTCTGCTAACCAATCGATAAGCGTTTGCCGTTTGATGAGTGTATTCATCCCGTCGATCTTAACGACTGGCAAACCTTTCTTTATCCATTTATCAACTGGTGTTACTGACTTAAGCCCCATGAACCTAGCCACTTCGCTTTTAGTCATATATGGAGCGCTGGGAGCATTTGAGGCGACTTTTAGCATCGTTACCAGTTGGCCAACGCTTTTAAACTCTTCCGTCAGTTGCATGTCTTCGGTGTCTAGTGTGATTGTTACTTTAGCCATTGTCTTGATCTCCTTCGCTTATTTTGGTAAGTGGTCCACGTTGGGGGACTTCTTGGCTGTCTTGATAGTTTCATGGTGCTAGCCCCTATTTGAATTAGGTTTACGGATTTCAAATTCTAAAAGCCTGTATTTGTCGTTTAATGTCATCAGCTTGGCCACTTCCTGTGCGATCTCGTCACGTTCTGCCACTTGTTGGGGTGTCATGTCGTCTTTTTTGAT